>MVQS01000280.1 GCA_002067855.1 Syntrophaceae bacterium PtaB.Bin038 | reverse complement strand
AGAAGGAAACCGCCAGACCCTCCCTGATCTGCGTGAGGACGGTCATTGGATACGGGTCGCCCCACAAGCAGGGCAGCTTCGAGGCCCACGGGGCCCCGCTGGGACCGAAGGAAGCCGAGGAGACGAAGAAAAACCTCGGCTGGCCGCTCGAGCCCGCGTTTCACGTGCCCGAGGAGGCGCTGAAGGTGTTCCGCTGGGCCCAGTCCCGGGGCAAGCAGCTCGAGGGCCGCTGGTCCGGCATGCTCGAACGATACGAAAAGGCCTTCCCGGAGCTGGCCGACGAGTTCAAACGCCGCAAGGCGGACCTGCTGCCGGAAGGCTGGGACAGGGGGCTCGCCGAATACCCGGCGGGCAAGTCCGTCGCCACGCGCAAGGCCTCCGAGGAGATCCTGCAGGTCCTCGGGAAGACCATCCCCGAACTGATGGGAGGCACGGCGGACCTGAACAACTCCGTCTTCGCCTGGCTCAAGGGCATGGGCGACTTCCAGAGGACGAGCGAGAAGCCGGCTGGCGTGCAGGGCTCCGTCGGCGGCCCCTGGGGCTACGAAGGGCGCAACATCCACTTCGGGGTGCGCGAGCACGCCATGGGCGCCATCGCCAACGGCCTTGCCGCCTACGGCGGAATCCTGCCCTTCACGGGAACGTTCTTCGTCTTCTCGGACTACATGCGCCCGCCGATCCGGCTTGCGGCGATCTCGCAGCTCAAGGTCCTGTTCGTCTTCTCCCACGACAGCATCGGCGTGGGCGAGGACGGCCCCACGCACCAGCCCGTCGAGCAGCTCATGGCCCTGCGGGCCGTCCCGAACCTGACGGTGATCAGGCCCGCCGACGCCAACGAAACGCTGGCCGCCTGGAAAGTCGCCCTCCAGCGGCGCAACCCCACCGTCTTCGTCTTCTCCCGGCAGAACCTGCCCATCCTCGACGCCTCGAAGTACCCCGTCGCGGAGGGGGTGCCCCGCGGCGCCTACGTGCTCGTCGACGGGGGCGACAGCCCCGACATCGTCCTGATCGCCACGGGCTCCGAGGTGTCTCTGGCGCTCCGGGCGGCCGACGAGCTGGCCGTCAAGAGGGTGCGCGCCCGCGTCGTGTCCATGCCCTCGTGGGAGCTCTTCTGCGAGCAGGCCGAGGGCTACCGCGACGCCGTGATCCCGCCCGCGGTGAAAAAGCGCCTGGCCGTCGAGGCCGGAGCCACGCTGGGGTGGTGGAAGTGGGTGGGCGACGAGGGCGACGTCATCGGCATCGACCGCTTCGGGGCCTCGGCGCCCGGCGACGTGCTCATGGAGAAGTTCGGCTTCACCGTGGAGAACGTCGTCGGAAGGGCCCTGAGACTCCTGGGAAGGCTGTGAGACAGGGGATCCGGGTTCAAAAACGGAGGGAGCGAGGCCGATCGTGCCGCCGTCGTCGAGGGCATGCTTGTGAAATCCGGGTGGATTGTGTATAGGTAAAGCAGCGCCGTGATGCGCTGCTTTTTTCTTGCCCGGGTCTCGGCCCGGGAGCGGGGCTTCGCCGGCGCCCCGTTTTGCGGACACCCCTCCGTTCTTTCATGCCCTTTGCACCCGCCCCGCGCGAGGAGGGTCGCCATGAGCGCAATCAAGGATCTCAACAGGCTGGGCCAGTCCATCTGGCTGGATTTCATCCGCCGGTCGCTGATCGACTCGGGCGAACTGGAGGCCCTCATCGCCCGCGGCGTCTCCGGCATCACCTCCAACCCCACCCTCTTCGAGAAGGCCATCGCCGGTAGCGCCGATTACGACGAGGCCCTGCGGGAACTCGCGGAGGAGGGAAAAACCAACGAGGAGATCTACCTGGCCCTCGCCCTCGACGACATCCGCCGGGCCGCCGACCTCCTGCGGCCGGTGTGGGACGCCACGAGGGGCTCCGACGGTTACGCGAGCCTCGAGGTAAACCCGAAACTCGCCTGCGACACGGAGGGCACGATCGCGGAGGCCCGGATGCTCTTCAGGGCCCTGGACCGGCCGAACGTGATGATCAAGGTCCCCGCAACGCCGGAGGGAATCCCCGCCGTCGAGGCGCTCATCGGCGAGGGGGTGAACGTCAACGTCACCTTGATCTTCTCCGCCGCGCACTACGAGGCCGCGGCCCGGGCCTACATCACCGGCCTCGAGAAACTCGTTTCGCGCGGGGGCGATCCTGCCCGCGTGGCCTCGGTGGCCTCCTTCTTCGTGAGCCGGATCGACACCGTCGCGGACAGGGAGCTCGAGGCCCGGGGGAACTGGGCGCTGCAGGGCAGGGCGGCCGTCGCATGCGCGAAGCTCTGCTACGGGCGATTCCGGGCGATCTGCGCGTGGAAGCGCTGGGAGAGGCTTGCCGCAAAAGGCGCCCGGGTGCAGCGACTGCTCTGGGGGAGCACGGGCACGAAAAACCCGCGCTACCCCGACACGCTCTACGTGGACGAACTGATCGGTCCCGACACGGTGAACACCCTGCCCCTGTCCACCCTCCGGGCCTTCCTCGACCACGGGACGCCGGCACCGACCCTTCGCCGGGGCATTCGGGAGGCCCGCCGGGTTCTGGACGGGATCGAGGGGCTGGGGATCCGCATGGCCGAGGTCGCGGACGAACTGCAGCGGGAGGGCGTGCTTGCCTTCGAGTCCTCCTACGATTCCCTGATGGGGAGCCTCCGATCAAAACGAAGCGAGATCCGGTCGGGATGGATGCCCGAGTCCACCGAGGCGGGCTCCCTGCAGGACCGGATCGACGGGGGCCTGGCCGCGCTGCGGCAGGGCCGCGTGATGGACCGAATCTGGGCGAAGGATCATACCGTCTGGAAGCCCGAACCGGAGGGGATCGCAAACCGGCTCGGCTGGCTGTCGAGCCCCTTCGACATGGTGGATCGCATCGACGAGATCGAGGACTTCGCGAGGGCCGTGCGATCCGAGGGGTTCAGGCAGGTGGTTCTCCTGGGGATGGGCGGTTCGAGCCTCGCCCCGGAGGTGTTCGCGAAGACCTTCGGCAGCGCGCCCGGCCACCCGGATCTTGCCGTCCTGGACAGCACGGACCCCGGCGCGGTGGTCCGTCTCGCGGGGCGCCTCGACCCGGCGGGCACCCTCTTCCTCGTCTCCTCGAAATCGGGAACGACCGTCGAGATCCACGCGTTATTCAAATTCTTTCACCGTTGGGCCGTCGAGCGATTGGGCAGGGACAGAGCCGGCAGGCGCTTCGCGGCCGTCACCGACGCGGGCTCCGCGCTGGAGTCTCTGGCGCGGGAGCACGGGTTTTGCCGGGTCTTCCTGAACGACGCGACCATCGGCGGACGGTTCTCCGCCCTCTCCTTCTTCGGCCTGGTGCCCGCGGCGCTGATCGGCGTCGACGTGAGGGCGCTTCTCGGGAAGGCGGCGACGATGGCCGCCAACTGCGACGCCAGCAACTGTCCCGTGGCGGGAGACAACCACGGCGCGAGACTGGGCGCGTTCCTGGGAAGGCTCGCGCAGATCGGCCGGGACAAGCTGACGCTCGTGACCTCGCCGTCCCTGCAGTACTTCGGCGACTGGGTGGAGCAGCTCATCGCCGAGAGCACGGGCAAGGACGGCCGGGGGATCCTGCCGGTGCTGCGCGAGGCGCCGGGCCGTCCCGAGGTGTACGGGCCCGACCGCCTCTTCGTGGGCCTCGAGGCGTCGGGGGAGCCGCTCCGCGCGGCCTTCATCCGCTCCCTGGAGGAGGCGGGACACCCCGTGGAGATCCTCCGGGTCCGCGACCCCGGCGATCTGGGCGGGCAGTTCTTTCTCTGGATGATGGCCACCGCGGTGGCGGGCCACTTTCTGGGCATCAACCCCTTCGACCAACCCGACGTGGAGGCCGCCAAGGCCGGCGCCCGCGAGGCCATAGAGGCCTTCAGGGCCGGCGGGAGCCTGCCCCGGGAAGAGCCGGCGCTGCGCTTCGGGGGGGTCGAGGTGTACGGGCAGGTGAAGGGCAGGGACACCATGAGCGCGCTGGAGGATTTCCTGGAGCGGATCCCGCCGGGGGGCTACATCGCGATCACGGCCTGGCTGCCGCCCACGGACGAGACGGACATCCTGCTCCAGATGTTCCGCACGAGGCTGCGCGACCGTTACCGGGTGCCTGTGACCGTGGGGTACGGACCGCGCTACCTCCATTCGACGGGACAGCTCCACAAGGGGGACGCGGGCAGGGGGGTTTTCCTCCAGCTGACGGCGGACAGCGAGGAGGACCTCCCGATCCCCGACGATCCGGGGTCCGCGTCGGCATCCCTGACGTTCGGCATCCTCGAGGCCGCCCAGGCCTCCGGCGACCGGCAGGCCCTTCTGTCGAGAGGCCGCCCGGTCCTCCGGCTGCACCTGGGCCCCGACATCGTCGGGAGGCTGGCACTGCTCACGGAGGGAATTCAATAGGGAACGGCCGGCACGGCCCGGGGCGCGCCGGCGACAGACAAGGAGGGAACCATGACGATCGACACGATTCAGCTCAAGAGGCAGGCGGCGGCCTACGCCGCCGACCTCGTGCAGCCGGGGATGATCGTCGGGCTCGGCCACGGCAGCACGGCGATCCACGCCGTGGCGATCCTGGCGGAAAAACTCAAGGCGGGCTCGTTGAAGGACGTCATCGGCGTGCCCTGCTCCTACCAGGTGGAGGAGGAGGCCATGCGGTGCGGCATGCCCCTCAGGGCCTTCGACGAGATCCCCGTCATCGACCTCACGATCGACGGGGCCGACGAGGTGGACCCCCAGCTCAACATGATCAAGGGCGGCGGCGGGGCGCTGCTGCGGGAGAAGATCATCGCCCAGGCCAGCCGGCGCGAGGTGATCGTCATCGACGAATCCAAGCTCACGCCCGTCCTGGGCAGAAAGCGCTGTGTCCCCGTGGAGGTGATCCCCTTCGGCTGGCGCTCCCAGGCCCTGTTCCTGGAATCCCTGGGGTCCAAGGTCTCGCTGCGCAGAAACGCCGACAGAAGCCCGTACCACACGGACTGCGGCAACTGGATCCTGGAATGCAACTTCGGCCCCATCGAGAGGCCCCACCTATTGGCCGAGAAGATCAAGGGCCGAGCCGGGATCGTGGAGCACGGGCTCTTCATGGGTCTTGCCTCCGACGTGGTCATCGCGGGCCCCAAGGGGGTCCGCCACATCAAGCGGGGCGAGGGAGGGGTCTCGCCGAGCGACTTCGGGAAGGAATTCTGAAAAGATGGAAGCGCAGAAGATCGGAAGCGCGGATAACGGACCAAACGATCCGGTTGTTTTTCTGATCCGATCTTCCTGGCTTCTGAGCGTCTTTCCTTCACGTTCACATGGCGCGAGACCGCCTCGAAGCAACTGGATTCGAATATGGAAATCGCTGTGATCGGGCTGGGAAGGATGGGGGCGAACATCGCCCGAAGGCTCGCTGGGGGCGGTCATGACGTGTTCGTCTACGACCGCTCCCCGGAAATCGCGCCGGCCCTTGCGGGGGAGCACCCGCAGATCCGGGCAGCCCGGACGATCGCCGGGCTGGTGAAGGCGATGGCGACGCCTCGACACCTCTGGGTCATGGTGCCCGCCGGCAAGGCGACGGCTTCGGCGGTCCGGGCCCTGGCGGAGTCTCTCTCGCGGGGCGACGTGATCATCGACGGGGGCAACTCCAACTTCCGCGAATCCGTTGCGAGGGCGAAATCGCTCTCCAGGCGCGGGATCCACTTCGTCGACGCGGGCACCAGCGGAGGCATTCACGGCCTCGAGGAAGGCTACAGCCTCATGGTGGGGGGCGAGAGCCCCGTCGTGGAGCGCCTGCGTCCCGTTTTCGAGACGCTGGCGCCCTCCCCGGGGAGGGGCTGGGGGCACGTGGGACCGGCGGGGGCCGGCCACTTCGTCAAGATGGTTCACAACGGCATCGAGTACGGCCTCATGCAGGCCTACGCAGAAGGGTTCGAAATCCTCCAGGCCCGGAAGGAGTTCGAGCTCGACCTGCACCGGGTGGCCGAAATCTGGAGCTCCGGAAGCGTGATCCGTTCCCGCCTCCTGGATCTGGTCGCCGAAAGCCTCGCCGGAGACCCCGAACTGGACGGGATCGAGGGGTGGGTTGCCGACTCCGGCGAGGGCCGCTGGACGGTCTTCGAGGCGATCGAGGCGGACGTCCCCGCCCCGGTCATCACGTTGGCGCTCATGATGCGCTTCGTGAGCCGCCAGGACGAGAGCTACGCGGCGAAGCTGCTGGCCGCCATGCGGAACAGGTTCGGCGGGCACCCCGTGAAGAAAAAAAGGCCGCCCCGAGAATGACATGAGCGAACCGAAAGTCCCGGCGGATCCCTGCACGATCGTCATCTTCGGCGCCTCGGGCGACCTGACGGCCCGCAAGCTCGTGCCGGCCCTGCACAGCCTCTCCTGCGAAGGCCTCCTGCACCCGGACACCGACATCTCCGGCCTCGCCCTGACGGACCTGAGCGACGGCGCCCTCCGCGACCGCCTCTACGAAGGCGTTATGGCATACTCGCGCCACAAGCCCGGCGGCGAGGAAATCTGCGCCCGGTGGCCGCGCTTCGCAAAGCGCGTGACCTACCTCCGCGGCCGCTTCGAGGACGGGGAAACCTATGCGGCCCTGGCCCGCCATCTGGCCGCCCCCGGCAGGGCCGCCCGCACCCGGGGCAACGTCCTCTTCTACCTCGCGACCCCGCCGCAACTCTTTCCCGTGATCGCCGGGCAGCTCGGCCGGTCGGGACTCAACCGGGGCAACGGATGGCGGCGCGTCGTCGTCGAGAAACCCTTCGGCACGGACCTCGAGAGCGCGCGGCGGCTCAACGACGACCTTTACGCCGTGTTCACCGAGGGCCAGATCTTCCGGATCGACCACTACCTCGGGAAGGAAACGGTCCAGAACATCCTGACCCTGCGGTTCGCCAACGCCGTCTTCGAGCCCCTGTGGAACCGCAATTTCGTCGACCACATGCAGATCCTGGTGGCCGAGGACGCCGGCGTGGGGACCCGAGGCGCCTACTACGACCGCGCGGGTGTCGTCCGCGACATGGTGCAGAACCACCTCCTGCAGCTCCTGACGCTCATGACGATGGAGCCGCCGTCCGCCTACAGCGCCCGCGCGCTGCGGGACGAGAAGGTCAAGGTGCTCCAGGCCGTGCGCTGCCCGAGAATCGAGGACTGCGT
Organism: Syntrophaceae bacterium PtaB.Bin038; assembly: GCA_002067855.1. Taxonomy (GTDB): domain Bacteria; phylum Desulfobacterota; class Syntrophia; order Syntrophales; family UBA2192; genus UBA2192. The sequence continues at coordinate 2,743 of MVQS01000280.1, read as the reverse complement.
CACGGGGCAATACCGCGGCTACCGGAATGAGGCCGATGTGGCGCGACGCTCGCGGACCCCCACATTCGTGGCCCTGAAACTCTATATCGACAACTGGCGCTGGCAGGGCGTTCCCGTCTACCTTCGCACGGGAAAGAGACTCGCCCGGAGGGCCTCGGAGATCTACCTGCAGTTCAAGGCGGTGCCCCACCTGCTGTTCCCGGAGAACTGCGACCTCTCTCCGAACCACATCACCATCTGCATCGCGCCCGACGAGGGCGTGCACCTCGGGTTCGAAACCAAGGTGCCGGGGACGTCCATGCGATCGGCGCCGGCCGTCATGGTATTCCGCTACAGCGAGCGTTTCGGGGAGTCCGTCGTCCCGGACGCCTACGAGAGGCTTCTCGTGGACGCCGTCCAGGGCGACGCATTGCTGTTCGCGAGACGCGACGAGATCGAGTGGGCGTGGACGATCCTCGACCCGCTGATCGCGGCGCTGGAGAGCCCGGCGGCCCGGCCGCCCGCTCTCTATCGAGCCGGAAGCTGGGGGCCGGACGCAGCCTGCGCCCTGCTGGAGCGGCAGGGGGCTGCCTGGCACTACAGCTGCGGCCGGGGGTGACGCGCCATGACAACCGTCGAGATCCACGCCTCCCCCGGGGATCTGGCCCGGGCGGCGGCCGCATTGTTCACCGAAAGGGCAAGCGGGGCGGTCTCAGCGCGTGGCCGGTTCACGGCGGCGCTCAGCGGCGGCAGGACGCCGGAGGCGTTCTACAGCCTTCTGGCGAAGGCCCCCTTCACAACCGGGATCCCGTGGGATCGGGTGCACCTGTTCTGGGGGGACGAGCGGTGCGTGCCCCCCGAGCACGGGGAGAGCAACTACCGACTCGCCCGCGAGCGGCTTCTCGATCACGTGCCCATCCCCCCGGAAAACGTCCACCGGATGCGCGGCGAAATGGACCCCGTGGAGGCGGCAACCCTGTACGAGGGGCTGTTGCGCGAATTCTTCGGACCCTGCGGGGAACCCTGCCCCGCCTTTGACCTGGTCCTTCTCGGGCTGGGGGAAGACGGTCACACGGCCTCCCTCTTCCCCGGGAGCCCCGCGATCCGGGAATCGTCGCGCCGGGTGTCGGCCCAGTACGTGGATGCGCACAAGGGATGGCGGATCACCCTGACCCCGCCCGCGATCAACGCCGCGCGGCTGGCCGCCTTCGTCGTATCGGGCAAGGGCAAGGCCGCCGCCGTCCGCGACGTTCTTGAGGGGCCCTTCCGGCCCGAAACGCTTCCCGCGCAGGCCATCCGGCCCGCGCGCGGCGAACTCCGGTGGATGCTGGATCGGGATGCCGCAAGGCTACTGACACCGAGGAACGGGGAGGCGCCGTAATGAGACCCTTCGGGCCGCTCCTGCTGCTGATGATCGCGACTGCACTCCTGCCGGCGACCGCGGCCGCGCAGGGGCCGGTCTTCCTGCGCGAGGAGTTCAACGATCTGGCGAACTGGCGCCCGGTCACGTTCCCGAAGATTCGGGAACACACGCGATACACGGTCGAGACCCTGGGGCAGGAGTCCGTTCTGCGGGCGGAAAGTCAGGCATCCGCCTCTGCCGTCGTGTATCGCAGCCCTTACAGCGTGTACGATTACCCCCGTCTCCGCTGGAAGTGGAGGGTGGACAACGTCTACAAAAAGGGCAACGCCCGCACGCGGGAGGGCGACGATTACCCGCTGCGAATCTACGTCCTGTTCGAATACGACCCGGAAAAGGCATCGGTCATCGAGCGGGCCAAGTACGGCCTGCTCAAGGCGCTCTACGGGGAATACCCTCCCCACAGCGCGCTCAACTACATCTGGGCCAACCGGGAGGATGAAGGGGGCATCCTGGCCAACGTCTACGCGGCGGATGCGAAAATGATCGTCCTGCAGAGGGGAGCGAGAAACCTGGGCCGGTGGATCGTGGAGGAGCGAAACGTCCTCGAGGACTACCGCCGGGCCTTCGGGGCCGATCCGCCGGCCCGGGCGACGATCGGGATCATGAACGATTCGGACAACACGAAGGAGGCGTCGGTCGCCTACGTGGGGTTTATCGAAGTCTATAAATGATGGGGGTTGTGGAGTGATGGAACGATGGAATCTTGGGTATAATGTGAATCGATCCAGATGATTCTTTTTCACTGCCCATCATTCCACGATTCCAAGACTCCATCCTTCCGATCTTGCTGCACTCCATGATTCCGGCATTCCAACATTCCAGGAGGCATTCATGCCTGCATACGACTTCGACATCGGCATCATCGGCGGCGGCTCGGCGGGGCTTACCGTCGCGGCGGGGGCGGCCCGGCTCGGGGCGAAGACCCTGCTGATCGAAAAGGAGGGCAAACTCGGCGGCGACTGCCTCCACTTCGGCTGTGTCCCGAGCAAGACGCTGATCAAGACGGCCAGGGTCTACCACCAGATGAAGAACGCGAAGGCCTACGGGCTCCCGGAGGCGGACGTGCCGCCCGTCGACTTTGCCCGGGTCGCGGACCGGATCCGCTCCGTGATCGCCGCGATCCAGCGGCACGACTCGACGGAACGCTTCTGCGGGCTGGGCGCCCGCGTGGAGTTCGGAAGCCCCGCCTTTGCCGACGAGCACACCGTGAGCCTCGACGGGCTTCCCCGTTCGGCGGCGTCCTGGGTCATCGCAACGGGCTCCTCGGCAACGGTCCCGCCCATCCCGGGCCTCGACAGGACCCCCTTCCTCACGAACCGGGAGATCTTCTCCCTCGAGCGG
>MVQS01000279.1 GCA_002067855.1 Syntrophaceae bacterium PtaB.Bin038 | reverse complement strand
TCGTCGGTCGCCGACATCAGCTGCCCCTTCCCCGTTTCCTGCGACACGTAGACGACGGACGCACAGCCCCACGTCGCCGCAAGGCAGGCCATCAGCAATACGAGATGCTTTTTCATGGTCACCTCCCTGGTTTTGCAATGATGGACGATGTTGTGTCGTTGGAGGACGATCCGCGCTGTTTCGACGTGCGCCGAGGGGATCCGGGTTCGAAGAAGGGTGCGAAAATCGGTAGAGGGAACGGGGGGCTTGCGTTGCCCGACCCAGCGCAGGTTCATCATGACCGACAAGCGGCGGCCCCGTCAACAGAAATGTCTGCAGCCCCCGTTCCCGGCATGTGCTCACCGGGCGGGCGCCGCAGCTCGAACCGCCCGGCTCAGCGGGCGTAGCGCGTGGGGTCGGGGATGCCCGCCTCGCGGAACCCCTTCTTTCGAAGAATGCAGCTGTCGCAGTCGCCGCAGGCCCTGCCCTTCGAATCGGGGTCGTAACAGCTGTGGGTGAGCCCGTAATCCACTCCGAGGCCCGTCCCCGTGCGGATGATCCCGGCCTTGGTCATGCGTATCAGAGGCGTCCGGACGGCGATCCGCAGCTTTCCCTCCACCGCCGCTTTGATGGCCAGGTTGGCCATCGTTTCGAAGGCGCGGATATACTCGGGCCGACAGTCGGGGTAGCCCGAATAGTCGACGGCATTGACGCCGATGAAGATGTCGGCCGCCTCCAGGACCTCCGCCCAGGCAAGCGCGTAGGACAGGAAGATGGTGTTGCGGGCCGGCACGTACGTCACCGGGATCGCGCTCATCATGTCCCCCTCGCTTCGGCCGCGGGGCACGGCGATGTCGGCCGTGAGGGCCGACCCCCCGATCGCCCCGAGATCGATCCGGATCACGAGGTGCCGCCGGGCGCCCAGCGCATGGGAGACTTTCCGGGCCGCATCGAGCTCCACGGCGTGGCGCTGGCCGTAGTCGAAGCTCAGGCTGTAGAGCTCGAAGCCCTCGCTCCTCGCGACGGCCATGGCGGTCGTGGAGTCGATGCCGCCGCTTGCGAGGATCACCGCTTTGCTGCCCGCTGCCATCTTCACCCCCTGTTCAGACCGTCCTCGCGCCGCTTCAGCGCCGTCAGCCCCGCCGTCGCCGCCAGCAGGAGAACGATGCTCAGCGCCCAGACGGACCGGTAAGACCCGAGGACGTCATAGAGGATTCCGCCGACGATGGGCCCAAGCCCCCCGCCGACGCCGGCCACGAAGAAGTTGAGCGCCCCGTAGACCGACCCGATGCTCTCCCTGCCGAACCGGCCCGACGCGATGATGGGGAGGATCGGGCCGAGGCAGCCGTACCCGAACCCGAAGACGAGCGCGTAGGCAAAGAGCCCCTCCACCGTCTTCGCCGTCAGCAGGACGGCAAGCCCCGCGGCCATGACCAGGTAGCCCAGCATGGCGGAGTACTTGGGGTCCGGCAGGCGGTCGCTCACCGAGCCGAAGAACAGCTGGCCGCAGAACCCCGCCAGGGCGATCGCCCCCAGGGAGGCGGCCGCGGCGAGGCGGTCGATGCCCAGATCCAGCGCGTAGGGCACCTGATGGACGAACGCCATGAGGACGATCATGACCGCCGTTCCCTGGCAGAGCGACAGGATCCAGAAGCGCGAATCCCGAATGGCCTCTTTGAGAGGGATCGCCGCGGACTGGCCCGGGTCCCCGCAGGACTCCCCGGCATCCCCCGCCGTCGGGTCGCCGATTCCGTCGGGGCAGAGCCCATAGGCCTCCGGCTTCGTTCTCCCCAGGAAGACCTGGGCGACGAGCACGCCGGCCGCAAGCAGGGTGAGCCCGAGGGCGATGAACCCGGCCTGCCAGCCCTGCTCCTTCACGACCCAGCCGACAGCGGGGGTCATGATCATCGTCCCGAAGCTCACGCCCATGGACGCGATGCCGATGGCCATGCCGCGCCTGCGCACGAACCACTTGCCCACGGAGGAATTGCCCACGACGATGCCCGTCCAGGACGAGCCCAGGCCGCAGAGAAGCCCGTAGGCCAGGTAGAAGGCCGTCGGGGTGTCGACGAAGGCCGCCAGGAAAAACCCCAGCGCGCCCACCGCGGCCCCCGCCGAGGCGACCCAGCGCGGCGCGATGCGGTCCAGGAGCCTTCCGGCAACGATGCCCCCCGCGGCGAAGAAGAGCATGTTGAGCGAGGCGGCCAGGGAGATGACGGTGCGCGACCAGCCGTTCTCCGCCGTCAGGGGCTGGACGAAGATGCCGAAGCTGTAGCGCGCCCCGTAGCTGACGGCGTGAAGCAGGAAGGCGCCCGCCACGACGTACCAGCCCCAGAACAACACGCGCCCCGATGTCGAATTCATCTTCGCAAACATCGGCTCATTAAGGACGGAAGAACGGGGTTTGTCAATACTCCTCTGCTTCCCGACTTCACAGCTTCATCTTCTCCCGTACCCTTTACCCTGTACCCTGAACCCGAAGTGTGCTACAAGCAGGCATCAAAAACGGCACCCCGAGGATTTCACCGACCATCATGCACGGAAGCCGCACCCGCAAGCCCACCCCGGCCCGGCGCCGGAGACGGCACCCCCGTCCAGACAACCCTCCGCGGTTCAAGCCCGAAGCCGAACCCGTCCTCAACGACGTTCTCTCCCGGATCGGGAGGCCCGAGGAGGCGCCCTTCAGGCCGGATGCCTTTCAGCTCGACGCCCTCGACGCCATCCGCCGCGGCGACTGCCTCGTCATGGCCCCGACGGGATCGGGCAAGACCTGGATCGCCGAGCAGGCCATCCAGGAGGTGCTCCGGGAAGGGAGGCGCTGCTGGTACGCCTCGCCCCTGAAGGCCCTGTCGAACGCCAAGTGGGTCGAGTTCGGCGACCGCTTCGAAAGCATGAACGTGGGCATCCTCACGGGCGACACGAAGGAGAACACGGACGCCCCTGTGATCGTGGGGACCACGGAAATCCTGCGCAACCAGCTCTACGACGCCATGCACGAGGGCCGCGACCTGCCCTTCGACCTCGTGATCCTCGACGAGGCCCACTACCTCGGCGACGAGGAGCGAGGGGTCGTCTGGGAAGAGATCATGATCTACCTGCCCGTGCGGGTGAACCTCCTTCTGCTCTCCGCCACGATCGAGAACGGCCGCGAGATCGCCGCCTGGCTCGAGGGTCTGCGCCGCAAGCCCTGCAGGGTCATCGAGGAGAGGCGCCGGCCCGTCCCCCTGTACCCGCTGTTCCTGCACCCTTCGGGGCGGCTCATGCCCTTCCTCAACAAGCGCAGGCTTTTCGGTGGCGTCGAGCAGTTCGTCCGCGAGCGGGGAGCGCGGAAGCGCGGCGGCCGGCGGGTTCCGCCCTACGGCGAGATTCTCCGCGTGCTGAGGCAATTCAACCTGCTGCCGGCCATCTTCTTTCTCCAGTCCCGGGCCGAGTGCGACAGCGCCCTGAAGAGCTGCCGCCCCGTCGCGGCCCCCCCGGACGAGGGCTTCGAGGAGGCCCTCCGGGAGCAGATCGAGCGAACCCCGCGGCTCGCCCAGCACCGGCAGCTCGACGCGCTGCGGCTCGCCCGCGTCGCGTCTCACCACGGCGGGCAGCTCCCCCCGTGGAAATTCCTCGTGGAGAGCATGATGAAGCGCGGCTTCCTCGAGGCCATCTTCGCCACCTCCACCGTGGCCGCGGGGGTGAACTTCCCGGCCCGCACGATCGTCCTGTTCAACTCGGACTACTTCAACGGCCACGAGTGCGTCCCG
>MVQS01000278.1 GCA_002067855.1 Syntrophaceae bacterium PtaB.Bin038 | reverse complement strand
GACGTGGAACATGGGCGTCATGGGCATGTAGACGTCGGTGGAGCGAAAGCGGCAGCGCGAATCGTAGACGCCGAGTGCGATGCTGCCGCACAGGGTGTGCATGACGAGCTGCCGGTGCGAGAAGAAGACCCCCTTGGGGAGGCCCGTTGTCCCCGTCGTGTAGAACGTCGTGGCCCGGGTGTTCTCGTCGAGATCGGGAAAGTCGTAAGAGGCCGCACCCCCCTTCAGCAGGATCTCGTATTCGCCGTCGAATGCGACCTTCGAGGCCGGGTTCGCCACGTCATCGGTAATAAGGACAATCTTTTTGACCGTTTCGAGCCTGTCGCGGATCGCCTCCACGATAGGCAGGAAATCGGCATGCACCAAAAGGATGTCATCCTCGGCGTGGTTGATCGTGTAGAGGATCTGGTCCGGCGACAGCCGCCAGTTCAGCGTGTGGAGCACCGCTCCCATCATGGGGATCGCAAAGAAGCACTCGAGGTACCGGTGGCTGTCGTAGTCGAGCACGCCCACCGTGCCGCCCGGTTTCAGGCCGATCCCCGCAAGGGCATCGGCGAGCCGGTGGACCCTTTCGTGAAACGTCCGGTACGTCATTCGCGCCTTGTCCCGGTAGACGATCTCCTGGTCCGGGGCGTACAGCAGAGGCGTGACGAGAAGCTTCTTGATGAGCAGGGGATACGAGTAACATTCTCCGGGTCGGAATTCGTGATCACTCATGGTCCCTCCTTTGATCGTTTCGTCGATCCTGTTGCTGTTTTCCGGTTTTTCCAAACGCGGAGTCTTAGGGTCAGGCCAGCGACCGGACGAACTCCGCCAGGACGCGGTTGAACTCCTCCGGCTTTTCCCGCATCACGTAATGGCCGGCGCCCTCGATCAGGGCCAGTCTTGCGCCGGGGATCGCACCGGCGATGAACCGCGACAGATCCGGCGGCGTCATCTTGTCGTCGTCCCCGCAGACGACGAGGGCCGGGATCGCGATGCTCGCCACCTCCGACGCGATGTCCATCCGATCGCAGGCGAAGAGGTCTCCGTGCAGGATGTCGGGATTCCCCTTTTCGAGTTCCTCCTGGAGCCAGGGACCGACGGCATCGCGGTTGGGCCTGGAAATGGCGAATTTGACGACCATGGAGATCACCGAGGGCAGGTCCGTATGGATCTTCTCCAGGATCGCGGGATTGACGGGCATTTTCACGCCCCCCCCGACGGGGACGATGGCCGAGAGCAGATAGCCCTCCCGGATGGCGAAGTTCAGGCTGATGGCCGCACCGAGGGAGTGGCCCACCAGGACGGGCCCCCGAAGGCCCAGGGCGCCGATCGTCTTCTTCACCCACTGCACGTAGCGCATCACGTCTCGCTCGCCTGCTCCTCCCGAGAGTCCGTGCCCCGGCAGATCGAGGCCTGCTACGTTGAATTCGCGCTGCAGGCCCCCGTACTGGCCCTCCCAGAGGGAGTGGTTGCCCCCCGACCCGTGCACGAACACGATGCCCTTTCTCCCCTCGACAAAGCCCCCGTCGTTCACCCGGCATGCGATGGGCGTCCCGTCAATCATCACCTTGCGGATCATCTCTCCTCCAATCGCTTTGCTCCGACCATTCGTTACTTTCGTTGGTTCGTTGATAGGGTGGATCACCCTCCCCTCTATCCCCTCCCGTCAAGGGAGGGGGAGTCCTGGGCTCCGCTCAGCGGCTTTGTCACTCTTCGCCGCTCCTGTCGCTTCCCGCTCTTCTGCCACTTCTGCCACTTCTTACACTTCTTCAAGATCGGCCCGTCCCGCCAGCAGATCATCCAGACAGCCGAACTCGCGGTAGAGCCGCCGCTGCTGCGCGAAGGGCTCTCCCTCGAAGAGGCGCGCCGCCGTCTGCCTTGCCGCATTGACGAGGCGCAGAAATCGCTCCGTATCGAGGCCCCGGTAGGATTCGAAATAGTACACCTCCCTCTTGCGCCGAAATTTCCCGTCCTTGCTCAGACGGGCCTGGATCGGGGTTCCGGGATAGGGGATGAGCATCTCCGTGCAGGCGATCTCGGCGCCGTTTTCGAAGAGCCGCCTCGCCAGGGCAAGCGTCTCCCGGATGGTCGCCACGGTGTCCCGGGGCCCGTACAGGATGAAGCTCACCACGGGCGTAAGGTTCTGCTCCACGCAGAGCGCCACGCACCGCTCGATATCCGCCGGCGTGATCCCCTTGCGGTAGCCTTCCAGGATCTCGATGGAACCCGATTCGGCCCCGACATACAGCGCCCCGAACCCTGCTTCGGACAGGATCCCGGGAAGCATCGGATTCTCGCAGACATCGTCGACGCGCCCCTCTGCAAAGAAGCGCATCCGCCTGTGAAAGCCCCGTGCCTCGATCGCACGGCACAGGGACGCCACCCTGGCCGCGTCGGCCGTGAAATTGTCGTCGGAGAAATAGACCCCCTCCGCACCCAGGACCGCCAGCTGCCCGATCTCGTCCATAAGGCCGTCGATCTCACGAAACCGGACCGTTCCTCCATAGAGGCTTCGGATCGAGCAGAACGTGCACCGGCGGCTGCAGCCCCGGCTCGACGAGATGCCCCGGGCGCGGTATCCCCGTCCCGGGACCAATTGATGAGCCGGGATCGGGTAGGAATCGAGGGACGGTTCGACGGCCCGGCGCCTGTTTCGAACGGCGACCCTGCCGTTCCGGTATGTAAGCCCCTCGATACCCGAAAGCGGCAACCCGGCGGAACGGGCCCGGAGGATATCGCGCAGGATGTATTCCCCCTCGCCCCGGACGACGATATCCACGTCCGGGCAGGTCGACAGGATGTCCCTGTCGTGCACCGTTGCGTGGATCCCGCCCATCACGGCAAGCGCCGACGGATTCAAGGCTTTTACGCGCCGGCAAACCTCCCTTGCGGCGGAGAAGCTGTCCGTCATGGCCGACACGCCTGCGACGGACGGTCCAAACCGCGACAGGGCCTCGTCAAGCAAGGCCATCGGGTCCGGCTCCGGCGCCGCATCGAGATCGAGCACCTCGACCGCATGGT
>MVQS01000277.1 GCA_002067855.1 Syntrophaceae bacterium PtaB.Bin038 | reverse complement strand
ATCGGGGTCTCCTTCTGAGGTCGCTACCTCGTCTGATTACCCCGAAAATGTAAACAACGCTAGCTTAACTCACACCTGAAGCCATCATTCTCTTTCCCCTCATATGCAGTAACTGAGGGCTCCTTCGCCCCTGTGTTTGTGCTTTTCCACCATTTTCCCCAGCGTCACGGACTCCAGCGTCTGCGATATGTTTTTCGACGTTTCGCTCCAGATGTCCCGCGTGATGCAGGTATCGGAACGATCGCAGGACGAGGGGTTGTCGACACAGTCCACCAGACACAGAGACCCTTCCAGAATGCGCAGGATCTCATGGAGATTGATTTCGGCGGGGTCCTTGGCCAGGACGTATCCCCCATGAGCGCCCCGGATCGACTTGATCAAGCCCATTGATTTCAGAGGGTTAATCAAGTGCCAGAGATATTTTTCCGATATGGCCTGCCTCTCGGCAATATCCTTAAGCAACACAGGACCTTCACCGTAATGAAGGGCCAGTTCCAGCATGAGTCTCACACCATATCTGCCACGTGTCGATAACTTCATTTTTCTTTCGCACCAAATATATCTCTACTAAGTTAATAGGAATTGTAAGAATACCTTTTCGCTTGTCAAGAAAAAAATGGGGGTGAATAACAAGTATCCTCCGGCAGAGCCGGAGGTATTACGATTGCTGGCCCCTCAAAGGGGCCTGACCGCAATCGTTTAAAGAATCCCACAGACTTCTGACAGGTGATGCGTGATTGAAGGTCTATTTCGCAAAGCGTTCATCTATCCTAACGACCTAAGCAAGTGTTAAAGACCTATTCCCGGAACTGTCAAACTCTGTGAGTCCCCCGGCAATGCCGGGGGTTTTCTTTAGGGAAATAACCAGGGAGGCGTTGTCGAGACCGATATTCGTAATGAACTGCTTGGTTCCGTTAATTAATGACCCAGGAGCCGCCTTCGACTACCGCCGTCGTTCTTGTTGCAGCCGCGTCGGAGTCCGCCCCCGGTTCGGTCAGCCCGAAAGCCCCGATCTCCCTTCCCCGGGCCACGGGGACGAGCCACTTCTTTTTCTAGGCCTCCGTGCCGAACACGAAGAGTTCCTGCCCGACAACGCTTGTCGTCACGTCCAGAAGCCCGCCCAGCGTGACGTCCGCCCTGGAGATCTCCTCGATGCAGAGGTGCATCCCCACCCGGTCCCCGCCGCTTCCCCCGTACTCGGGCGGAAAGGGAATCCCCATCATGCCCAGGGCGGCCATGCGGTCCATGATGTCATAGGGGTATTCGCCTGTGGCCTCCATCTCCTCGGCCCGGGCCGCGATAATCTCATCGGCGCACTTTCGGGCCATGTCCCGGATCATCTGCTGCTCTTCCGAGAGACGAAAATCCATGTTCCCCCCTTTGTCTCGGTCGCTGACCTCAGACTTTCAGAATGACGGCCTCGCCCTGCGCGAGCCCCCCGCAGATGGCCGCCACCCCGACGCCCCCGCCCCGGCGGCGAAGCTCGTAGGCCAGGGTCATGGCGATCCGCCCGGCGCTGGCGCCCACGGGGTGGCCGATGGCGATGGCCCCGCCGTTGACGTTGGTCCTCTCCTGCAGGGCCTTCCAGCGGCCCTCGTCTCCGCCGGCGAGGATCTTCGTCGACACGAGGGGCATGGCCGCGAAGGCCTCGTTGATCTCGATGAGGTCCATCCCGTCGATCGTCATGCCGGCCCGCTCCAGGGCCTTCCGGATCGTGTAGGCCGGGATCTGTGCGATCTCGCGCGGGGCCGCCGCCGAGGCGACGGCGCAGACCACGGTGGCCAAGGGGGCGAGCCCGCGCCTGTCGGCCTCCGTGCGGGTCATGCAGAGGATCGCCGAGGCCCCGGCGTTGCCCGCCGTGACAGTGGGGCTCCCGTAGATGGGCTTGAGCTTCGCCAGGGCCTCCATCGTCGTCTCTCTCGGCGACTCGTCCTTCTCGATGACGATGGGGTTCCCCCGCTTCCGGGGGATCACGACGGGCATCAGCTCCTCGCCGAGACGGAACTTGCCCGCCGCGTAGGCCGTCGCGCAGAGCGTCTGGCTGCGCAGGGCCCAGGCGTCCTGCATCTCGCGCGTCACGCCGTTCTCCAGCGCCATCTCGCCCGCGTCGATCGCCACGGGGTTGAACCCCTTGGCCGTGTATCCCAGCTCGAAGAGGCAATCGATCAGGCGGATGTGACCGAGGCGGGTTCCCTGCCGGAGCCCCGGGGCCAGGTGGGGCGTGCGGGGCATGTTCTCGGAGCCCACGGACAGGGCGACGGCGGCCTCGCCCGCCCGGATGGCGAGCATGCAGAGCCGCAGGGTCGTGAGGGACGAGCAGCAGGCCCGGTCCAGGGTCAGGGAGATGTTCTCCGCAGGAAACCCCGCCAGCAGCGTCGCCTGCCGCGCGGGGACGTCCGTTTCCAAGGCCACCTCGGCGGGGATGCAGCTGCCGTAGTTGACCTCGTCCACGTCGGCGGGATTCACCCCCGCCCGCCGGATTGCCTCCTGCATGACCATGACCCCGAGGTCGATGCTGGGGATATCCGCCATGGGCGTGTCGAAGCGGCTGAAGGGCGTCCGGACGGCGCTGACCAGCACGATGTCTTCTCTTCCCGCCATTGCGCTCCCTCCTTTTTCCCGGGTCACTTGGCTGCCATGCGGATGGCGCCGTCGAGGCGGATCACCTCGCCGTTGAGCATGGGGTTCTCGATGATGTGGCGGGCCAGCATGGCATACTCA
>MVQS01000276.1 GCA_002067855.1 Syntrophaceae bacterium PtaB.Bin038 | reverse complement strand
TGACATCGCAGGGACCCATGCCTAAATTGCAGTTCGAGAACGCCGGTTGCCCCGGGCGTCGAGGAACAAATCCCTTTTAAAATCATAGATATGCGATGGGTTCCCCTCCAGGGAGGATCCGACGGGTCGCGCTCTTTGCCGCAAGGGGTTCCCGATGGAGAGCATGGACGACATCATCAAGAGAATCTTTCGGGAGAGCATCCAGATCAAGGAGGCCTTCCTGCGGGATAACCTCGAAAGGGTCATCCGGGTCGTCGATGTCATCACGGAAGCCTTGAAAAAGGGAAACAAGATCCTTCTGTTCGGCAACGGGGGCAGCGCGGCCGATGCGCAGCACATCGCGGGGGAATTCGTGAATCGCTTCCTGATCGAGCGGCCGCCCCTGCCCGCTATCGCCCTGACGACGGACACGTCGGTGCTCACGAGCATCGGCAACGACCACGATTTCGCGGAGGTTTTCTCCAAGCAGATCCGGGCCCTGGGCCAGGAGGGGGATATCGCCTGGGGGTTCAGCACCAGCGGCGGATCCGTCAACGTCATCCGGGCCCTCGAGGCGGCCAAGAAGATGGGACTTGTCACGATCGGGTTCACGGGCCGTGACGGCGGCGCGGTGGGAATGATCTCGGATTACCACCTCAACGTGCCCTCCAACGTCACGCCCCGCGTGCAGGAAGTTCACATCCTCGTGTCGCATGCGATCTGCGAGCTGGTGGACTGGCGCCTGTTCCAGCGACCCGATCACCGATAGCAGGGAAGGAAAGAGGCACCGGACGAACATGGCAGGCAAATCGAAGCACAAGAAGGAAAACGAAACGGTCAAGGCCGACGCGCCGGAGTCAACGCCCGTCGAGTCGGCGCCCGAAGCGACGGCCGCGGAGACCGGCCCCGACGCGGATCTCCTTGCACGCCTGGAGGCCAAGGAAAAAGAGGCCGCCGAGAACTACGACCGCTACCTGCGGGCCGTGGCGGAGCTGGACAACTACCGCAAGCGGGCAGTCCGGGACAAGGAAGAAGCGATCAAGTACGGCAACGAAAAGCTGATCAAGGACATCCTCCCCATCCTGGACAGCCTGGACAGGGCCCTCCACCAGACGTCGGACCTGTCGGCGCGGAACAACTTCGAGGCCTTTACGCAGGGTCTCGAACTCATCCACTCGCAGATCCTGGGCTGCCTGGAGCGGCACGGGGTCGTGAAGATCGCGGCCAAGGGCGAGGTATTCGACCCGGAGAAGCACGAGGCCCTCATGCAGGTGCAGACTCCGGAGATGGAGAGCAACCGGGTCGTCGACGAGTACGAGAGCGGCTACACGCTGCACGGGAGGCTGCTGAGGCCTTCCAAGGTATCCGTTTCGAAAAACGTCTCACAGGACACGGAGGGGCAGTAACCCAGCACTTCGAGCAGCAACAGGAGGTTTGAGCACCATGGGAAAAGTGATCGGAATCGATTTGGGCACGACGAACTCCTGCGTGGCCGTCATGGAGGGCGGTGACCCTGTCGTCATCGCGAACCAGGAGGGCAGCAGGACCACCCCGTCGATGGTGGCCTTCACCGACAAGGGGGAGAGGCTCGTGGGCCAGTCCGCCAAGCGGCAGGCCGTCACGAACCCCGAGAACACCGTCTATGCCATCAAGCGCCTCATCGGGCGGAAGTTCACGTCGCGGGAAGTCCAGTACGACAAGGGAATCGTTGCCTACAAGATCACGGAGGCACCCAACGGCGACGCGCAGGTCACCATCCGAGGGCGCGACTACAGCCCGGCGGAGATCTCGGCCTTCATCCTCATGAAAATGAAGCAGACCGCCGAGGATTACCTGGGCGAAAAGGTGACCGACGCCGTGATCACCGTACCCGCCTACTTCGACGACTCGCAGCGCCAGGCCACGAAGGACGCCGGCAAGATCGCCGGCCTCAACGTCCTGCGCATCATCAACGAGCCCACGGCCGCCTCGCTGGCATACGGTCTCGACAAGAAGAAGGACGAGAAGATCGCCGTCTTCGACCTCGGCGGCGGGACCTTCGACATCTCGATCCTCGAGCTGGGCGAGGGCGTCTTCGAGGTGAAGTCCACCAACGGCGACACCCACCTGGGCGGAGAGGACTTCGACCAGCGCCTGATGGACTACATCTGCGACGAGTTCCAGAAGGAGCAGGGCATCAACCTGCGAAAGGACCGCATGGCCTTGCAGCGCATCAAGGAAGCCGCCGAGAAGGCCAAGATGGAACTCTCGACGGCCATGGAGACGGACATCAACCTGCCCTTCATCACGGCCGATGCCTCCGGTCCGAAACACCTCCTGATGAAGCTCACCCGGGCCAAGCTCGAGGCGCTGGTGGAGGAGCTCATCCAGAAGCTCGTCCCGCCGTGCCAGACGGCCCTGAAGGACGCCGGGCTCACCCCGAAGGACATCGACGAGGTGATCCTCGTGGGCGGCATGACGCGCATGCCCCGCGTCCAGCAGAAGGTGCGCGAGATCTTCGGGAAGGAGCCCCACAAGGGCGTCAACCCCGACGAGGTCGTGGCCGTGGGCGCCGCGATCCAGGCGGGCGTGCTGGCCGGCGAGGTGAAGGACGTGCTGCTGCTGGACGTCACGCCCCTCTCCCTGGGGATCGAGACGCTGGGCGGCGTGCACACGAAGCTCATCGAGAAGAACACGACGATCCCGACCCGCAAGAGCCAGATCTTCTCCACGGCGGCCGACAACCAGCCCGCCGTGAGCATCCACGTGCTCCAGGGCGAACGGGCCATGGCGGCGGACAACAAGACGCTCGGGCGCTTCGAGCTGGTGGGAATCCCGCCGGCGCCGCGCGGGGTGCCGCAGATCGAGGTCACCTTCGACATCGACGCCAACGGCATCGTCCACGTCTCCGCC
>MVQS01000275.1 GCA_002067855.1 Syntrophaceae bacterium PtaB.Bin038 | reverse complement strand
CGGCCGCGGTTTCACGGGCTCCGGTTTCTTGTCCGGCCCGCTGTACACGCAGAGCCTGACCAGCAGGCCCTCATTGCCGCCTCCGCTGATCTTCAGCGTCTCGATGCCCGGCGCCTGCACCTCGATCCGGTGCACGGTCCCCTGCGCCGACGGGCTCGAGGCGTCGCCGATTTTCCGGCCCGACGCGTCGAAGGCCTCCATCACGACGGACTTCCCCGCATAGAGCGCCGCCCAGGCAACCGCCCGGTCGGCGACGAAGGGCGGGGCGACCTGCATGCCCGAGCCCGGGAAGTTGAGCTTCCCCTCGCCCTGCGGAACGCCCCAGCGCACGATGCGGAAGTTTGCGTTCGCCGGGACGCGGAAGGTGAAGCCCTCCTTGGCGTACGGGGATGCCAGGGTCCGCTGCTCCGGGTCGGCCTTCCAGTCCACGCAGAGATCGCGCGGCTTTTCGGGGATCGGGGGCTTCTCGGGCTCACCGGGCGGGCAGGGGTAGGGGATGAGCGTGACCTCGTCGAACCAGGCCGTGAAGTCCCCCTTCTCGGACCGGGCCTCGAGGAAGAGGGTGACCGCCGCCGCCGCGGCGCTTGCGCGGACCATGAGAGGCGACCAGCGCCGGTGCTCCCTGCCCTCGGCCCAGACGACCGTCGCCGCCGCGGGATCGCTCCCCCC
The DNA here is from genome assembly GCA_002067855.1 of Syntrophaceae bacterium PtaB.Bin038. Classification (GTDB taxonomy): domain Bacteria; phylum Desulfobacterota; class Syntrophia; order Syntrophales; family UBA2192; genus UBA2192. Next base: position 7,635 of record MVQS01000275.1, on the reverse strand, counting down.
CGCGGGGTCGAGGCCGAGCCGGCAGAGGCCGCCCGCCCGCTCGTCGAGGTGATACCAGGCCGTGACCTGGTAATCCCATCCGGGGTTTGCCCCGATCTTCTGACAGAGGCCCGAGACGGCGCCGCTGCGCCCGTTGAAGCGCTGGGATCGCCTGCCCGCGCACACCACGAACTCCTCGGCCTGGAACGCCGCCGACTCGTCCGAGAGCCCCGGGCGGCCCGTCATGGCCTCCGCGGCGCCGCTGACGTAGTATTCCCACCCGTTGGCCACCGCCCCGTGGAGGCGGTTGCGGAACCCGCCCTCGAAGTCGCCGTTGACGACGTCGACGACGTGCACGGGAAGCGTGTCCCTGCCGCTGGCCCCGTCGCTGTCGATGACGGTGCACTCCGCAAGGAACGTCCCCAGGGTGCGGTAGGTGTGGATCAGCGCCGCATAGCCGTACCCCGCGGGGGGGTCGTTCACCTCCCGGACGAGGGCGGGCATCGGCCTCGGCCCGTTTGTGTCGCCCGTCTCCCACCAGGCCTCGTGCCGGTCCAGCCACCCGGGATCCGTGAACGCGGCCTTCAGGGTGACGGGGATCCCCGGGTAGGCGTACAGGTCGGGCCCCGCGTCGACCCGGGGCGGCACGTTCCGAACCGTCACGCGTTTTGCGTCGCGTCCCACGCCCCCGTCGCTGTCCCGCACGCGGAGGGTCACGGTGAACTCGCCGCTGTTGCCGAAGGCGTGATTGCCCGTGACGATCCCCTCGGCCCGCGGGGCGACGTTCGTCTCGGCGACGACCCCCGCCTCCAGGGTGCCGTCGCCCCACTGCCAGACGGCCTCGTGGCGGTCGCCCCATTCGACGTCCGCAAACCGCCCGTCGAACCGGATCGTCTCGCCCTCGTCGGCCGTGATCGCGGGTCCCGCTTCCACGGTCGGGGGGACGTTGTCCGCCCGCACCCGCGCCCAGTGGTGCGTCACGGAGCCCCGCGGCTCCTGGACGGTCACGGTGAGCTCGACCAGGTAGGTGCCGTCCCGGACGTAGGCGTGGCTCACGTGGGCGCCCTCGGCAGAGGCGACGGCGTCGAACTTCCACTGGTACCGGGCCCTGGGGTGGATGTCGACGGCGTCGAGGTGGATCGGGGATGCCGCCCAGCCCCGGTACGGGGCCGTGCTGTCCGAGGGGGCGTAGGTCAGCGGGTAGTGCGCACTGACCGTGAAGACGCCGCCGGAGAGAATGATCCCGCCGGGCTTGACGTCGATTTGGTCGAGCTCCGTCGTGACCTCGCCCACACCGTGGATCTCCCCGGCCATGTACTTGGTCCCCTCGGCGATCTTGTCCCCCTCGGCCTCGACGACCTCGCCGCCGACGTCGTCGATGACGGTGGTGACGACGATCAGGCAGATCCACCCGTAGATGAGGATGATCAGCCCCAGGAACCAGTCGAGGCAGGAGAGGCTCACGTCCTCGTCGTAGACATCCGGCGCAATGACCTTGTTCCCGTTTTCGTCCGTCTCGAAGTGGAACTTGACCTTGGCCTCGTAGTCGACGTCGGGGTCGAACCAGCAATCGATCGCCACGCTGGCCGATCCGTTCATCTGGATGTAGCCGTCGTGGAACGTGAAGCGGGGCTTGCTCGTCAGGGTGACCTCGTGGCCCTCGATCTCGTGGTCGAAGGTGCACGGCCAGCCGCCGCAGCCGTTCTCGTCGAGGATCTTCTCCTGCAGCGCCTGGTCGATCATCCGCTGCACGACGGGCTCGGCCAGGCATTGCGCGAATTTCTTCCCCTCGGGGATGAAGTTCTCCACCGCCGACGCGTCGACGACGACCCCCGGGACGCCCGTCATGGGGTTGAACAGCACGGCCAGGAAGCCGGGCTCGACCACGGGCGTGAAGTCCACGATCTCGATCGGGCTGTTCTCGACGGCGTTGGGCGTGAAGATGTGGATCCGGCCGTTGCCGTCGGCGCCCCAGGTGTCGAGCCTGCCTCTCACGGCATCCCGGATCAGGCCGGCGATGGTGTCGTTGCCGGGCACGAAGACCGGGTATTCGCCGTAGTATTGGACCATCAGGGCGATGGTGGAGGCGTACGGCGAAAGCAGCGCCGATGCCTCGATGTCCGCCGTCCGGACATCGGAGAAGCGGATCTTGAGGATATCCCCGTCCGGGACGAGCCTCACGTTGTGCACCAGGACGGTCTGCTCGCGCCCGCCCTCAATATGGAGGAGCAGGGGGAGCGTCATGGTGCCGCGGTCGGCGGCATCGAGAGTGAACCGGATCTGCCGGCCCGGGTCGGCATCGTCATCATCCACGTCGATCCGGATCGTCCCCGTGCCGAGGGGGTAATCGACGGAGTGAGGGATCTTCCCGTCGTCATAGGCCTTGTGGAGGCCGTCCTCGATCAACTCCGCCGTGACGTTCACGACGGGTTCCGTCGGCATCACGACGGCGATCTGGCTGTCGGGCAGGCCCGCGAGGTTCAGGACGAGTTCCTTGTTTCCCTGCGCATCGGGCAGGGCCTGCAGCGGCGCCGTGATGTCGAGGGAGCAGGCAAAGGTGATGGGGTTGATGCTCGGGGCCGGGGCGCCGTCCACGGTCACCTGGATGTCCAGAGGCAGGCTGATGCGGACGCCGCTCGGCAGGGGGGTGTCGAACCGCAGGTCGAGGCGTGTCGACATGCCCGTCTCGGTGATCTGGACAATCGCGTGGGTGGTGTATCCCGCGACGGTGCCGTCCGATCGGATCTCGTTGGGGATCACGCCCGACCGCCACGCCTCGAAAAAGATGTCGCGGACGACTTCCTCGCGCAGCTCGAATGCCGCTTCGTACCCGCCGGTCAGAGACATGGCGCGCCTCCTTCCCTGGACTCTCGGGTTTACGGGTTCTTGGGGTGTTTGCGGAAACGGACGCGCCTCAGGAGCGTGACGCTGGCGCCGCCCTTGACCTTCTCATAGGTCTCGCGGTCGACGAACCGCCAGCCGCCCTTCAGCTGCCGGCGCAGCTCGATGAGCAGGGGCACCACCTTGTGCCTGTCCTTCACGGCTTCGAGGAGTTGCTCGCTGACGGGAGGAAGCGGCTCCGGCGATTTCGCCTTCCGGGTCTCGGCCCCTTTGGCCGCAGCCGGCCCCGGCAGGGGGATCTTCAGGTCGGCGAAGAGGAGCCGGGCCACCTGCTCGTCGGAGAGCGCGTCGATCGGGCGGCCCGCGACGTCCCGCACCGCCTCGTCGAGCTCCCGGATGCGCGCCTTGGCCTTGGCGCCAAAGCGGAGGCCGTGCAGGATGTGGCCGCGCATCTCCTCGCTGAGGTCGAAGCCGGCCTCTTCGAGGGCGAAGACGGGGTTGAGCAGGAACATCAACCCGCCGCGCTCGTCCTCGTTGATACGCCGCAGGATGGAAACGGCGTGCTGCTTGAGGTCCTTCTCGCTTTCGATGACGATTCGCTCTCGCGGGGCTTTCGCTGCCATGGGGCACCTCCCATTCGACCATCGGCGCGGTGACGGGTTGGGGGCCTTTGAACGGAATCGACGCGTCGAGGGTTGCGGTGTCAGCACTGCGGGAATGGAATACGGGTTACCGGGGAATGACTGCTCGATGCCGGAGCAGACTGATGAAATGTGCACCCCTTCCGAGACAGGACAGAACAACAAAGGAGATATAAGGAAGGGCCGGAAAAATAGTAATGCAACCCATGCATCCTGTCAACCTTCAATCTGCGACCGAAAACCTCCATCCTCTTTTTCTCTCCCGTTGGCTCCGCTTTTGCAAGTTTCACGTCGGGATGCGCCGACGAGCGCGCAAGCCGCCTGCAGGCGCGCCGCCCATGAACTGCGGTTGGGAGTTTCCCCTCATGAACCGGATATCCTTCATCGGTCTTTTCTTCCTGATCCTGTCCGTCACGGTCCCTGTGCCCGCCCAAGCGGCCTGGCAGGTCTTCTACACCGGCAAGGCCCAGAAGATGTTCGGGGCCCACGGAAGGGGCAACTTCGCCACCCGCTCGCAGTGCGAGGCCTACATCCGCTCGAGCTCGTTTTTTGAAAGGAATCATTCCTATTGCTCGGGCTTCGATGTGCCCGCGGCCAAGGCTCCTTCACAGGGAGGTGCCGCCAGGACGGGCAAGGTTGCGACAGGCAGCCGGTCACAGCAGAAGATCGAGCTCCAGAAGAAGCAGGCCGAGGATCAGGCCCGGCAGCAGCAATTCGACAGGGAGAAGAATCAGCTTCTGGGCTCGTTGAAGGGGTCGGAGGGAAACGGCGGCCTCGGCCTGCAATCCGCAGGCCCGCCGGGCCTGGCCCTGAAGGGCGCCGGTCCCGCAAAACCCACCGCCTCGGAGGCGTGGACACCGGAGCAGTGCCGCATCGCGCAGGAGCGCGTGACCGCCTGCCTGGCTGCCCTGAAGCAGACGGCGGAGGTGGCCGAGCGTTTCAACAAGACCATCGCGGCCGACCAAGCGCTGCGGGCTGAGTGGGAAAAGACGATGAGCGACGCCTCGGAGCGGGCCAAGAACCGCGGGCAGTTCCTCTGGCTGGCCCTGCCCCTCGGCAAGCTCCAGCGGATCAACGGCGTCGCCGCGGAGGGCCTGGAGAAAAACGGCGCCGAGCTGGCCGATCTGCTGGCGGGTGCGACGGACCCCGGGAAGCGCGACCAGATCCGCATCGCGAGGCAGTTCGTGACGCGGGAAAAGGAGATCGTGGGCAATCTCGGCAAGAGCTACGAGAACATCAACGGCGCGCTGACCCTGGGCGGCAACGCGCCGCTCATGCTGGAGGACCCCGACGAGTCGCCGACCTCCCCCTTCCAGGGCGACGCCATGAAGCTGCGCGAGGCGGGCGACATGCTGTTCGGGCTGATGGTCGAGAGGGACAAGTGGAAACGGATCGCCGCCAACGCTCCCTGGGCGAAGTACCTGGCCGGCGGCCTGGCCACCGCGTTTGCCGCGGAGGCGGCCGCCCGCGCCATGTTCGACTCGTGGTACGATGCCTTCGCCGCCGGGCTGGCCTGGGAGCAGCTGGCCAACATGAATCTCAACTCCGCCCGCTACCTCGAGGCGGTGAAGAAGCTCGGGGCGGAGATGCGCAGGCGGCAGGAAACCCTTCAGAGGGCCGAGGCGGAATTCTCCGCCCAGTGCCCGAAGCCGCGCTGACCCGTCACTCAGGGAATCCGCTTCAGCTCCAGCATGCAGCCCGGCATGTCCTTCCGGTTTGTCTGCCGGCAGACCGGCTCGTCGGACAGGATCGGCTTGAACCGCATGTCGTACTCGAGCGGCACGCGCTTGTAGACGAGCCCCATCCGGCCGGCGGCGCTGTCGACGGCGCCCTCGAAGGGGCCCGTGCGCTCCGGCAGCTCACAATGCTTCGAGCTCCTGCCTGCCGGCTGGACATACACCCCCGTGATTTTCCCTTCGATCTCTGTTTGTTCCCCGGGAATCGGTTTCGCGTCCCGCTGCCCCCTATTTCCACGTCGAGACGTCCGTGTAGGTCAGGGCGACAGGGGCGGGCCTTCCTTTTACATGCACCTGTGCCGTGATTCCGGGCTGGCCCCGGAGTTTCAGTATCTTCTCGCGGTAGGTCAGCTTCGAGACGTCCGCCCCGTCGATGGCGACGACCGCGTCCCCGTCCTTCAGCCCGGCTCTGTCTTCCGCCGAGTCCTTCTGGATCCTGAAGATGACCATGTCCCCCGCAGAATCGACGCCCACGCTCCTCAGGACGCCTTTCGGAAGCGGCCCCTCGAGGACCATCGGGACGGGACGGGTCTGGATCACGGAGACCTCCTGGCAGGTCCTGCTGCCGAAGAGGGCCGGCTCGACCTGGACCACCTTGTACCGGGCCCGCATCAGCCGCAGGACCATGCGCCGGTTGGCGTCGTCGATGTCCCCCTCCACCTCGTTCTTCTCCGCCGGCAGGACGCATACGTCGCTCGGGTAGACCTTGTCGGAAGGCATCTCCCAGGTGCCGGCCAGCCTGTTCCCGCGCAGCGCGAGGCGAAGGGTGAGCTTCTCGCGCCCCACGTCGCCCAGTCCCCCGAAATTGAAGATCATGTAGTCGTTGTAATCGATGTTGTTCCGGGACCTCAGGGGCTGCCCCTGGATCAGCAGCTTTCCGCCCTCCGCCTTGACGTTGAACACGTTGCCTTCGCCGTCGATCCACTGGCCCGACCGGGATTCAACCTTCTCCTTCTTCTCCGCGAGGTATTCGAGCTTGATGATTTCGTCCCGTACACGCCCGGCGTCCGGGGCCCGGGGCGCCACGGAGAGGTAGCGTTTGTAACTCTCGATGGCCTCCTTGGGCTTTCCCATCTTCGCCTGGACCGCGCCGAGGTTGTACCGGCCGGCCGCCAGTTCCGGTGCCGCATCGGTCGCCTTCCTGAATTCCTCGGCCGCGTCGGCCAATTCGTCGTCGCTCTTGGCGGCCTCGACGGCCGCCATGCCGCGGACGAGATACTTGCGGGCTTCCTCCGCCCTGTCCTGGGCCCATGCGGATGCCGCCCCTCCGCAGACGAGCAGTGCAGCAAGCAGAATCCGGTACGTCATCTGGTTCACGGTTCATTTCCTTTCATTCGGATTGGATTGCGTCTCTACAAGCCTCTCCGGTGCAGGGTTTCCCCGGAGCGAGCCGGTCTTCCCCCGTGCGCACCTCGGGCGGTGTGAGCTCGAACGGCGGGGGCGCAACTGAGGGAGCGGGCATTCCATGCGTTTCATGGGGCGCAGACGGCAACGAGAATCTGCAGAAAATGCTTGCATGATGCGTGCCCGTGCGAGACTGTCGACCGCGCCCGTTGAATCCACGACGATCCTGCCGTTTATCGATCCCGATCCCCGCGGTCCCCCGGACCACCGGGCAAAAGTCGCGTGACTTCGGCGTGTAGACCTGCGGGGCGAACTAAAAAACGAGCCCCCGGATATCCACACGGGGGCTTCGTCTCTCTGTCGTCGTGGGTGCCTGCCCCGACCGGATTCTCATGCGTCTCCGGACGGGAAGGGCGCCCGTTCAATCGGGATAGACCGGGCCGCAATCGGGGTCGTACCAGTACCGGTCGCTTTGCCCTTTTTTCTCTTCCTTCTTCTCGCTCGTCTTCTCCATGGGCATCGTCGTCTCAACGGGTTGCGCGGTTACAGGTTCGAGCCATCGATCATGAGTACCGGGCGGATAGGGAACATTCAACCGCAGGAATTGCAGAGCAACTATAGAATACCCGCCCGGTTCAGTCCTCAAGGGCAGACGCCCGCATCGGGGAAAAAGAAGTCGCGTCTCACGTGCGGGGATGGACGGCTTCAACGGGCAGCACCGGCGACCCGTCACGCCGCAACCGGCAGCAGGAGGTCTTCCCATGCATCCGGTGCCTCGTGCTCCTGCCAGGCATGGTCGCCCCCGGTAGCCTGGGCCTTCCGTTCGATGGCGTAATGGCTGGTCCCCAGCAGCGGCTGCAGGATGCCCGCCGAGCGTTGCGGCGCGTCGTAGAGATAGTCATTCTCTTCGCGATCGAAGCCCTTGCATGTGCCCGCCTGTCCGGCTGCGTTGTAATAGCTCATGGAACAACCTGCTGTCGTGCCGTGGAGAACCCGTCTCCCCGGCTCAGTGGCTTCGCGCCCGCCTTCAGCGAATCGGAAGCGAGGCGAAAAGCCCGTTCAGGGTGTAAATGGATATCATCCGGACTTCCTCG
>MVQS01000274.1 GCA_002067855.1 Syntrophaceae bacterium PtaB.Bin038 | reverse complement strand
CGTGCGCGTGCTGCCCTGGAACCGCAACCTCGCCGGCAAGCAGGAGACGGGACTGGTGCTGTGGGGCTGAAAAAACAGGGTACAGGGTATCGTGAAACGATGGATTTGAAGAAGATGAGGAAGCGAGGAAGCGCGGCGTGTCCCACAGCAGTCCATCCCGTGGGGGCTTTGCCGAACTTCTGTGCTTCCCGCCTTCAGCGCTTCATCTTTTCCTGGACCCGGGACCCTCGACCCTGACCCCTATCTTCTGCCGATGAGCCAGAACAGCAGCGACAGGACGACGCTGATGAGGATGCTCGTGGCCAGGGGGAAGTAGAAGGTGAACCTCTCGCCCTTGAAGGTGAAGTCGCCGGGCAGGCGGCCGATCCAGGGAATCTTGCCCCCCATGACGATCAGGATGCCCACGACGGCGATGACGAGGCCGATGATGACCAGGGTCTTGCCGAAGTCGAAGAAGCCTCCCATGGATGGTTCCCCCCTCTGAGTCTGATGGGACTGTAGTACGGGAGGACTGCGGAGTCAAGCGCGCCGATCCGTGAGAAATCCGGTTCGGCCCATAGGACGCTGTCTGATGGAAAAAACAGGGTTGGTCCTACTGCGCCGGGCCCGATTCCGTGCTAGGAGTGGAAGCGTTCAAGGGGTCTGTCTTCGGCAAAGGAGATAGACATGAAGGCGAAGGAAGCAAAAGGCAAGGCAAAAAGGGCCGCAAAGAAAGAGATCATCTGCGGCAACCTGAACAACATCCAGGAAGCGACCCGCCAACTGGACCACCGCATGAAGGTTGTCTGGACCAGCGCCGGCTTCTGGGCCTGCCCGAAAGGCTGAGGCAGGACAGGGGGACGCACCGAACGAAAGACTGAAGCCCCCGGGAGGCCCGCCGAGGGCTTTTGTCCCTCTCACTGGATGGGGACGATGGAGATCTTCAGCTTCTCCCCGCAGTGCCCGCAGTAGATCGTTCTTTCCTTCTCGATCGTCTTCCCGCAGAAGGGGCACTTCAGGAGCAGCTCCGACCTGCAGTACTCGCAGATCCGTTTCGCCGGGTCCTGCGTCTCGAAGGCGCAGTGCTCGCAAATGCTGTACGGCATTGAAGCCTTCCTCATCGGGCCTGTTCAGGTTTCCTGCCCCGGTTCTTCTTCACCCCGGACCCTGTCCCCCGGACCCGGACCCCTGTTCCCATCGGAATGGCTCCTCCCTGTCGAAGTCCGGCACGAGACTCTGATCGTCCACCTCCTGGATGAAGAGGTTCTCGAAGTCCAGGTCGAGGGCGAAATCCACCACCGCCTCGTACTCCTCCCGCGTCACGCGGCGGCCCAAAAGCGGGTCGCCCGCCACGGGCGGGATCGGCGTGTACTGGGCCATCAGGCTCAGCGGGACCTTCCTCGAGAGGCGCCCGGCGATGAGACGGAGCGCGTCCAGGCTGTTCTGCACGCGCCCGGGCAGGACGAGGTGGCGGATGATCACGCCCCGCCGGGCGATCCCGCCCGCCGTCTGCAGCCTCTCGCCCGCCTGCCGGATCATCTCCCCGATCGCTTCCAGCGCCCGCTGCGGGTAGTCGCCCGGTGCGGAACAGGCAAGGGCATCGGCTTCGCGTCCGTACTTGAAGTCGGGCAGCCAGACGTCCACGATCCCGTCGAGCAGGCCGATGACGTCCGCACTCTCGTAACCGCCGCAGTTGTAGACGAGCGGGAGGGTCATCCCCCACTCGCGGGCCGCCAGGACGGATTCGAGGATCGCCGGCAGCTGCGGCGTGGGCGTCACCAGCTCGACGTTGTGACAGCCCCTCAGCGCAAGCTCCAGCATGCGGCCCGCGAGGGCCTCCCGGTCGATGGCTTCCCCCAGCCGCTCGCGGCTGATCCGGTAGTTCTGGCAGAAGGGGCACCGGAGATTGCAGGAGGTGAAAAAAAGGGTCCCCGCGCCCGCCGTCCCCGAGAGGGGCGGTTCCTCGCCGTAGTGGGGCAGGGCCCTCGCGAGGACGGCCCCGGCGCCGAGGCCGCAGAACCCCGTCTCCCCCGCGAGCCGGTCGACGCGGCAGGCGCGCGGGCACAGGGTGCAGTCGCTCAGCCTCTCCCGCAGCAGGGGGATGCGTTCCTTCAAGGTTTCTATCATGGCTCTCGTTTTAGCGCTGCTCATGCCTTCCCGGGTGGAGGGCAACTCATAGATCATGAAGTGAGGAAGTTATGAAGAGCGGAAGATCGGAGTGGAGAAATTCTTTTCTTGTCCGCTCTTCCTCACTTCTGCTCTTCCGATCTTCGCAGTCTTGATGCCTGAAGACGAACTCAAGGCATTCGGCGGGAGGCACTTCCCGGTCAATCGCTCTCGACTAGTCAAGGCTCAGCGGCTCGGCGATTTCACGGATCTTCCCGCTTTCCACCTGCTCGACGAACTCCTCCCCGAGGGGCGCACAGAGCTCGACGACCCTGCGCCAGTTCAGGATGCGGCCCGCGGGGTCGTCGATGTAGCTCACGAAGTCGTCCCGGTCGGGGATCTTCCCTCCGGGAAAGGTTTCCACGAACTGCGGCGACGGGTAAACGACGAGCAGGGGCTCGAGGGCTTCGGCACGCGGCCTGCGCCCCTTGATCTTCTTGTCGAGCCACCCCGGGATCACCCGCTCCTCGTGGTGAAACAGCAGGGTCACGTCGTCGGGTCTGACGGCGTAATCGTGGTCGAGATGGTAATCGATGACGCCGCCGTCGCGGTAGACGCCCAGCGGCGCGCCGTAGATGTCCGTCACCCCCTCGATGACGAGCGGGATGGCCCCCGAGGCCAGCACGGCGTGCTTGAAGTTGACGGGGTTGAGCGCCACGGCCTTCCCCCTGAATCCGGGGCGGAAACAGAACGAGGGCGGCAGGGGCCCGCTGTAGAAGACCACCCGTTCGAAGAAGCGGAACAGGTGGCGGCGGTCCACCCGGTTGAAGGCGTAGCACATCGCGAGCCCCAGCTTCTGAACCCAGGGGGTCTCCGAGGCCGCCAGGCCCCTGGCGCGTGCGGCCGTCACGGCGAGCCGGTAGTGCTCGTGTGCCAGGGCAAAGGGGATGGCGTCGTCCTCCAGGTACGCATGGATGACGTCCTGGAGAGCGCGCTTGAGGCCTGCGGGGGTGCTCCGGCGGTCGCAGGGGATCCCGATGTAGGCATCCAGGAGCCTGCGGTAGCTCTTCTCGGGTTCGGGCTGGAGCCAGGCGGCAAAGCGCCATGCGCCGGCCGACGAGCCGGCCAGCAGGACGGGACGGGACTTCGAGCCCAGGGTGCCGCCGCGCAGGAAGGTGAGGTCGAACCCGCTTGCCGCGAGCCAGCGCGGGCCCACGCCCGGGCCCACGTAGGCAGCCACCCGGTCGAAGCGGAACCCCCCGTCCCGGATCATCTCCAGGGCCCGTTTCCCTGCGCGGATGCAAAGCCTCTGCATATCCCTGCGTCACCCCGACTGTTTCGAAGTGGGCCATCATAATCCAGTTGCCCCCGAAATTCAACGTCCCGCTGAAACCCGCCGGGCTCTTGTAATAACAACGGGCGTGAGGTATAAGGCACTAGGCAACAGGCCATCGGAAGGGGGAGGGCTCTCAGGTTTTTCCTCTGACCGGGCATGTTCGTTATGAATCCCAACCCATGCTGGCACCGGCATGCGGCAGAGAGTGTCGGAATCTTGAAGGCAGTTACGTTCTTCATGCCTGACGCCTGACGCCTGACGCCGGATGCCTGTGAAGGTGTTCATGGACATCCAGGAGCAGGTCATCCAGATCGCGAAGAACGCCAGGCGGGCCGCGTCGGCCGTTGCCAACCTCACGAGCGCCGAGAAGGACGAGGCCCTCGTCGAGATGGCCGGGCAGCTCATCCACCACGCAGACGACCTGATCGAGGAGAACGGGAAGGACCTCGAGGTAGCCCGAACGAAGGGCCTCTCGAAGGCCATGATCGACCGGCTCACCCTCGACGAGAAGGCGATCCGCGCCATGGCCCGGGGTCTGGAAGAGGTGGCCGCCCTGCCCGACCCCGTGGGGAAGGTCACGTCCATGTGGCGCCGCCCCAACGGCCTGCTCGTGGGGCGCATGCGGATCCCGCTGGGGGTCATCGGGATCATCTACGAGTCGCGCCCCAACGTCACGGCCGACGCGGCGGCCCTGTGCCTCAAGGCCGGCAACGCGGTCATCCTCCGGGGCGGCTCCGAGGCCATTCACTCCAACCTGGCGCTGAGCCGAATCCTGCGCGGCGTCCTCCGGGCCAGGGGGCTTCCCGAAAACGCCGTCCAGCTCGTTCCCATGGTGGACCGCGAGGCCGTCAACATGCTGCTGCAACTCGAGGAGTACATCGACCTGATCATTCCCCGGGGGGGCGAGGATCTCATCCGGGCCGTGGTCAGCCGGTCGCGGATCCCCGTGATCAAGCACTACAAGGGCGTCTGCCACGTCTTCGTCGACGCCGGCGCCGATCTCGACATGGCCGTCCGGATCTGCGTGAACGCCAAGGTGCAGAGGCCGGGCGTCTGCAACGCCATGGAAACCCTGCTCGTCCACAGGGGCGCGGCGGGCGCGTTCCTCCCCGCCGTGGCGGAGGCCCTGGGGAAGGCGGGGGTGGTGCTCCGGGGGTGCGAGCGGACCCGGGCCGTTCTGCCGGGTATCGAGGAGGCCACGGAGAAGGACTGGCACGAGGAGTACCTCGATCTCGTTCTGGCGGTGAAAGTCGTCGACGGGATCGACGAAGCGATCCGCCACATCGAGCAGTACGGATCCCTGCACACCGAGTCGATCGTTACGCGGGACTACGACAACGCCCAGCGGTTCCTGCGGGAGGTGAATTCCTCGACGGTCCTCGTCAACGCCTCGACCCGCTTCAGCGACGGCTTCCAGCTCGGCCTGGGCGCCGAGATCGGGATCAGCACGACGAAACTCCACGCCTTCGGTCCCATGGGGCTCGAGGAGCTGACGACGCAGAAGTTCATCATCTACGGAAGCGGGCAGATCAGGACCTCATAGGTCCTGGCCCCCGAAGGGGCCGGAAGAGCGGAAGTGAGGAAGAGCGGAAGCGCGGAAAAGAGATCCTTTCCGATGCTCTGCTCTTCCTAACTTCTTAACTTCACGTTCATGGAATCACCGGCCGGCCTGTTGCTTCCCAACCCTTAAAAGGGCTGACGACATGAAATGGGGACTGATGGGCGGCACCTTCGACCCGATACACCTGGCCCACCTGCGATGCGCCCAGGAAATCCTGGAACACTTCGGCCTCGACAGGGTCGTCTTCATCCCCTCGGCAACCCCTCCCCTGAAACACGGGCCCGGCGTCACCCCCTACGAGCATCGCGAGCGAATGGTGCGGCTCGCCCTCGAAGGGAATCCGGCCTTTGCCTTCTCCGACGTGGAGAACCGCCGCGAGGGCCGCTCGTTCACGGTGGACACGATCGGGTATTTCCGGGAGACCTTCGGGGAGGACCTGGAGATCTTCTTTATTCTGGGACAGGACGCCTTCGCCGACATCCGGCGCTGGAAGGACTGGCGGCGCCTCTTGACCCTGTGTAACTTCATCGTGATGTCCCGGCCCGGTTGGGGAAGGGGCGCGTTGCGCCGGGCCCTTCCTCCCGCCTTGGCGTCGCGGTTCGTTTACGACCGCAAGGCGCGCGTGTATCGCGGGCCCTCGGGGTCCCTGATCGCCTTTGCGCGGGTCACGGCGCTTGCGATCGGGGCGACGGACATCCGTCAGCGCGTGAAACAGGGCCGTTCCATCCGCTACCTCGTGCCGGATGCGGTGCGGGAGTACATTGAGAGCCAGGGGCTGTACAAGTAACCGGAAGGATGGCGTGACGGGATGCTGGGATAATGCGGTGAGGCGACAACCCGGAATCGCAACTGCGAGACACTCAGGGCCATGACGATGCTGAAGCGTTCCCTTCGACTTCACTATCTGCAGCACGTTCCCTTCGAGGGGCCGGGCTACATCGAGTCGTGGGCCATGGTAAGGGGCCACAGCCTCACGGCCACGCGCCTGTATGCCGGTGAGCTTCTGCCGCAGGTCGAACAGTTCGACTGGCTCGTCATTCTCGGCGGTCCCATGAACGTCTACGAGGACAACCGCTACCCCTGGCTCGCCCGGGAGAAGCGGTTCATCGGCGAGGCCCTCCACGGCGGCAAGACGGTCATCGGGATCTGCCTCGGGGCCCAGCTGATGGCGTGCGTCCTGGGCGCCCGGGTGACGGGGAACCCCTGCCGCGAGATCGGGTGGCATCCCGTGGAAAAGACGGCGCAGGCCTCGGAGTGGCCGCCGGCCCGCCTCCTGCCGGACCGGTTCGCGGCGTTCCACTGGCACGGCGACACCTTCGAGATCCCCCGCGGGGCGGTCCACCTTGCCCGGAGCCGGGCCTGCGAGAACCAGGCGTTTTCCTTCGGGGAGCGCGCCGTGGCGCTGCAGTTCCACCTCGAGTCCACGAGGGAGAGCGTGGAGCAGCTCGTGCAAAACTGCCGCGGGGATCTCACGGAGGGGCCCTACATCCAGGGGCCGGCGGCCATGCTCGCGGACCTGAATTTCTTCCGGATGATCAACGAGCGGATGGCCGACTTCCTCGACGGGCTCGCTTCGGGTTGAGCACCCGGCGGCAGGGGCTCATCGGCCCGCGCCGCCATGCGCCCCCCGGCCCCTGCTGCGTTTTGTTCCCCCTTGCAAAAAGAAGGGGGCGATGTCATCATTTTGCTGGGGATCCCGTCCGCTTTGATGTTTCCTCTTCCCCTCCCTCGCCGCCCGTACCCCCCCGAACGTCCTGTCTTTCGGTTCGGTCAAAGCCGCAAGGAGGTGACTCCGATGCCCGTTCAGAAATTGAAGGACTTCCTCGACGACCACGGGGTGAAGTACACGGTCATCAGCCACTCGCCGGCCTTCACGGCCCAGGAAATCGCCGAGTCGGCCCACATCCCCGGCAGGGGGTTCGCGAAAACGGTCATGGTCCGGATCGACGGCAGGATGGCCATGGCGGTCCTGCCCGCGACCTGCCGCGTCGATCTCGACCTCCTCCGGGAGGCGGCTGGAGCCGGCGCCGCGGAGCTTGTCAAAGAGGACGAATTCAAATACCTCTTTCCAGGATGCGCGGTGGGCGCCATGCCGCCCTTCGGGAACCTGTTCGGCATGGAGGTCTTCGTCGCCGAGCCCCTCCGGGATGCGGAGGAGATCGCTTTCAACGCCGGTACGCACTCGGAGCTGATCCGCATCAAGTACAGGGATTTCGAGAGACTGGTGAGGCCGAAGGTCGCGAGGATATCCCGGCGCTGAACCGGCCGACGGGACGGGAACCGGGCGATGGCTCCGACGGGCTCCGGCTCGGGGAGGGGTGTCGTGGTCTGCACGTTCTGCCATGAGAGGGAGGCGGCCCGGGCGATCGGGTTCTGCGCCGACTGCCTGAGGGCGGCGGGGGCCGTCCCGGACCCCGAGGCGTGTCACGGCCCCGTTCGGGCGCATTTCCGGCTTCCCGCGAATCCGCCCGCGGGCCGGGGAGGCATCTCCTGCGGCCTGTGCGCCAACGACTGTCGGTTGGGGCCGGGGCAAACGGGCTACTGCGGCCTTCATTTCGAGCGCAACGGCCGTCTGGCCCATGCCGTGCAGCCGGGGAACGCCCTGGCCCGGATGTATTTCGACCCGCTCCCCACGAATTGCTGTGCCTCCTGGTTCTGCCGCGGCAGCGGCGAGCGGGGCAGCAATCTCGCCGTGTTCTTCTACGGGTGCAACCTTGACTGCCTGTTCTGCCAGAATGCCTCCCACAAGGAGCTTGCCGGGGCCCCCGTCCTCGATGTCGAGGCCATGGTGCAGGCCGCGCTCGAGCCCCACGTCCGCTGCGTCTGCTTCTTCGGGGGCTCCCCGGAGCCCCAGCTTCCCTATGCACTGGAGGTGTCGCGGAGGATCGTGGAGCGCAGCGGCAACACCAAACGCATCTGCTGGGAGTGGAACGGCTGCGGGAGTCCGAAGCTCGTCGAGCGGGCGGCCGAGCTGTCGATGAGAAGCGGCGGGGTCGTCAAGTTCGATCTCAAGGCATTCCACCCCGGGATCGCCCGGGCCCTGTGCGGGGTGGACACGGCCCGCTCCTTCGAGAACTTCTCCCGCGTTGCGGCGACGTTTCGCGAGAGGGACCTCCTCACGGCGACCACCCTCCTGGTGCCCCATTACGTCGATGCCCCGGAGGTCGAGGCCATTGCGCGGTTCATCGCCGCCCTCGACGCCGAGATCCCCTGCTCCCTTCTCATTTTTCACCCCGACTTCCAGATGCGGGATCTTCCCGTCACCCCGCGCGGCCAGATCGACGCCTGCCTGGAGGCGGCCCGCGGGCACCTGCGGCGGGTCAACCTGGGGAACGCCCACCTGCTTCGCTTCGCGGCCTAGCCGGGCAAGACGGGTAAAACGGGTTGCCGAACTCCCCCGCGACTCGTCGGGGCCCGTCGCCGGATACCCGGCTCCCGCCGCCCCGGGCGCGGCCGCGGCACCCGTGCAAGCCTTACCTTGCCAAACGGCATCGAACGCGATACCGTGAGGCAAACCATTCAAAGGAGGGCATCATGGGCGAAGTGGTTCACACATCGAGGATCAAGATTGTCCGGGAGACGGGACCCACCCGCCGGGCCGTGATCGAGGGGTTCTCCGAGCCCGTCTACTACGGGGTCCACGGGGGGATCAAGCGGTTCTACAGGGTCGACCCCGAGAAGGAGCACGCGGCGACGCTCGATCACATCGTTGCCGCCACCGCGGGGTGAATGATGGGAACACTGGCCACGCTGTTGGCCGGAAAGAAGATCCCCACCCCCGAACACCTTTACCGGGCCGACGTGGAAGGCGACATCGAGAACGTGGGAGGCGTCCTCCGGATCACGACGATCCGCGTGAAGATCCACCTCAAGTGCGCCGAGGGGAAGGAGGCCGACGCGAAGGAGGCCTTCGCGAACTACATCACGCGCTGCCCCGCCGCCCAGAGCGTCAAGGACTGCATCAAGCTGCAGGATGAGCTGATCCTCGAGAGGTAATGCGACCGGCGGAGACAAAAATCCCCCTGCACCTTCCTTTCAAAAGGAGGATGCAGGGGGTTTTCCGCTCTTTACCCTGGACCCTCGTTTAGGACCCTCTGCAGAAACTTCCCCGTCAGCGATCCTTCCGCGCGCGCCACGTCCTCCGGCGTCCCCTCGGCCACGATCCTGCCGCCGCCCGGGCCGCCCTCGGGCCCC
>MVQS01000273.1 GCA_002067855.1 Syntrophaceae bacterium PtaB.Bin038 | reverse complement strand
CATCGCCGGCACCATGGTCAACGCCTCGGCGGCGGTCGTGATCCTGACGCCGATCTTCCTGCCCGTGGCCAGGGCCCTGGGCATCGATCCCCTGTTCTTCGGCGTGCTCATGGTCGTCAACCTGGCCATCGGCTGCATCACTCCCCCCGTGGGCCTCGATCTCTTCGTGGCGAGCGCCATCTCCAAGGTGCCCATCGAGCGCGTGATGAAGGCCTGCCTGCCCTACCTCTGGGCCCTGCTCACGGTACTGGTCATCCTGACCGTGTTCCCGTGGTTCATCACCGTGCTGCCCTCCCTGCTTGCGCGATGACACGGGCGCGGAGACCGCCGCCGTAGCCCTTGACAGGAAACGCCCGTTTCGATAGAAAAAACCATTGCCTCCCAGTTTTTCCGTCGAAAGGAGACGACCATGTCCTTTGCAGCCTCCCCGGCCTGCGGTGCCCCGGTGAAACCGCTTTCCGTCACGGAAGCCCGTTTTTACCTCTACACGACGCTCTTCGTTGCGGGGAACATCGCCCTGCCCGCCCTGTGCCACCTCGTGCCCGGCGGGGGGCCGATGCTTTTGCCCATCTACTTCTTCACCCTCGTCGCGGGGTGGCGGTTCGGGCTGGCCGCGGGGCTCGCAACGGCGGTCCTCTCGCCCCTTGCGAACCACGCGCTCAACGGGATGCCCCCCCAGCAGATGCTGACCGTGATCCTCGTCAAGTCCGTGATGCTCGCCGTCATCGCCTCCGTGGTCGCCCGCCGCTTCGGCCTGTCGCTCCTCGCCGTTGCCTGTGTCGTCCTGGGCTACCAGGTTGCCGGCGGTGTCGTCGAGGGGCTCCTGACCGCCTCCCTCGCTGCGGCGCTGGCCGACTTCCGGGCCGGTCTGCCCGGCATCGTGCTGCAGATCCTCGGCGGGTACGCCGTCCTGCGGCTGCCGGCTCGCGGCGATAATTGCTGAGACCTCCGGAGAAGCGGTTCTTATTGCCGCCCTTTTCCGCTTTTGCCTCGCGGGTCCGCGCGGCAGGGGAAGAGCCTGGCACAGTTTCGTACCCTCACGGGCTGATTACCCGAGGTAAAAGCCTGGTTGGGAAGAGGCCCGGCTGAAGGGCGCTACAGGGCTTGCGTTTCCCGCTGGGACGTGATGCCGGCATCGGCCGCGGCATTCACGCGGGAGAGGAGGCGGGGGCCCGAGGGCGGACGGACATTGCCGGGGAAAGCCGGCCCCGGGCCCCGCGAAAGATCAGTTGGGCATGCGGACGTGCAGGGTGCCGTAGAACCAGCCCGCGCGCTCCGACCCGTCCTTGTCCGTGTAGGCAACCAGGAGGGTGAAGGGGCGGCCGTTGCGGGCAGGGCCGATGATCTCCATGACCGTCACCTGCTGGCCCGCCTTCACTTCGGCGATCTTCAGGGTCATTTGCCGGTCGGCAAAGACCGGGCTGTTGCGCTCGACCATGGCCTTAAACGGCAGCGAGGTGTTTGTGGCGGCGGTTTCATGCGAAACGTCCCGCGGCTGAAAATCCTGTCCCTTCGCGGGCAGGGAGAATGCCCACATGTAGGCCAGGAGACAGCAGAGCACGAAACACATCTTGAACATCTTCATTGTAAGGCCCTCACTTTTCTTGAGCGTTGCGTCCCTTTGGCTTGACCTTTTCCTTTCTTGACCTCCGGGATGAGCATCGGCCGTGCCGCAGGGCCGGCATGGAATAATTTCTATATAATTCAATGCCTTACTTGTATTCAACTCTTTCCGGGACCCTCTCGGCGGGGGGCCGCAACTGTGCCATAATGGCACAGCAATTCCAATGTGCCTTCTTTTCGAACGGTTGAAAGGAATGTGCTGAACTGGGATAGTCCGTCGTGACGATGCAGAGCGGTTAACGGCAGGCCCCCCATGGCGACGAACCCGGGCCGCCGGGAGGGGAGAAGATACAGGATTCCTCCTTTCGCCCAGAAGTGGTATATAACGACGACCAGACTCTCAAGGAGGTATCTTGATACGATGAAGCGTTGGCATCTCGCGATGTTGCTCTGCGTTCTCTACGTCCTTGCAGATTTCGGGCTTTCGTCGGCCCAGGTTGCCCAGCCGCCGGCGTCGAAGAAGGAACCGCCGGGACCGGCGGTGACGGTTCCCAAACCCCGGACCGGGGGTGTTCCGCAGCCGAGGCCGGCAGGACCGGCGGAACGCACGCAGGCAGTCAGCTGCTTCGACGAGGCGGCGTACGCCCGCGCCAAAAAGCAGGACAAGAATCTCGCGGGGGCACAGCTCTGCGGGGCCGACCTGAAGAAGATCTTTCTGCCCGGCGCCGATTTGAAGGGGGCGAACCTCTCCGGCGCCGATCTTGGCGACGCCAGACTGGAGGGAGCGATGCTGCAGGGTGCGGTGCTCTCGCGGGCGAACCTCGCCGGCGCAGTCCTGTTCCGCGCCAATCTCGAAGGTGCCAGGCTCGACGGGGCCAATCTCCGCAATGCCCGCGTGTCGAGCGCAAATCTCAAGGGCGCCGATCTCTCGAGGGCCGATCTCGAGGGGGCGTCCCTCAACGAGTCGGACCTGAGAGGCGCCAACCTGGAACGGGCCATCCTCAAAAATGCCGAGGCCCTGTCGGTGAGATTCGCCTCGGCGAACCTGCGTTACGCCAAACTCGATTCCGCAAACGTCAAAGGCGACCGATACGGGCGTCGGGCGGACTTTGCCGGGGCCAACCTCAGCGAGGCGACGCTCAGTCAGTCACAGCTCGAGTATGCAAACCTGGAGGGTGCGGACATGAGCCGGGCGGATCTCACGGGCGCCAGGCTGGAGGGCGCCAACATGAAAAAGGCGAAAGCCGCCCGGGCGATATTCAACCGGGCGGGTGTTGCAAAGGCCCACTGCCAGGAGGCCGATTTCAGCGACGGGCAGTTCCAGGGCGCCGATCTCGCGGCCGCGGACCTCACATTTGCAAAGCTTGTCCGGGCGAGATTTCAGGGGGCCAACCTCACGGGTGCGATGCTGAACAAGGCCGACCTCACCGAAGCCGATCTGGGCGATGCGAACCTCTCGGATGCGCACGCCTACAGCACGAACTTCCGGGCCGCCTACCTTGCCGGTGCAAACTTCCGGAATGCTTCCCCCTTCCGGGCCATCATCGACCTGCGTTGGAAGGAGCTGTTGAGAGGCCAGAAGCTCGGGTCGGACAAGATGTTCGAGAGTATCCGGTGGGCGCAGTGACGGTGCAGGGAACGGTTCTCGGAATGAACCTGACGATGGGGATAACCTTCGAAACGACAGGGAGTTGAGGGCATGAGCCAGGCACGACCGAGCGACCCGAACTTCGAAACCCGCGTTCGCTCCAGTTTCGAGAGGCAGGGGATCATGAAGACGATCGGGGCGCGCCTGCTTTCGGTCGCCCCCGGGGTGGTGCGGATCGAGCTCCCCTGGAGCGAGGCCGTCACCCAGCAGCACGGGTTCGTCCACGCGGGCGTTGTCAGCACGATCGCGGACAATGCCTGCGGGTATGCCGCCTACACCCTTATGCCGGCGGACTCCGAGGTGCTGGGCGTGGAAAACAAGATCAACTTTCTGGCCCCGGCCCGGGGGGAGCGATTCGTCTCGGTCGGACGGGTCATCAAGGCGGGGCGGACGCTGGCGGTCTGCACGGGAGAGGTCTGGGCGCACGAAAACGGCAAGGAGACGCTCGTGGCGGTCATGCAGACGACCATGATGGCGCTCGTGAAGTGAGCGGAGGCTAGAGCCGCTTCGCGAGGGCCTCGATCTCGGGGGCCTTCCTCGGGTTCGCCTTGACGTAGAGATCGAGCAGGGTCCGGCTGATCTCCCTGGGGTTGAGCGGCTTCACGAGGTAGCCCTGGACCCCGAAGCGGGCGCAGAGGGCCACGTCGTCGCGATGGGAGGAGAGCGACGAGACGATGATCGTCGTCGCGATGTCCTTCCGGGTCTCGCGGATTTCCTGCAAGACCTCCTGGCCGCTCATGACCGGCATCATGAGGTCGAGCAGAAGGATGTCCGGCTTCCAGTTGCCGTAGATCTCGAGGGCCTCGAAGCCGTTGACGGCGAACTGCTTGCTGAAGACGTCACCCGATATATACGTGTCGTAGAACTTCCGGCTGAAGCTGTTGTCCTCCGCTATGAGGATTTTCATTTTGTCCATGGTGAGGGGCTGTTCTCCGGCGGCTTGATGCTGAATAGTCGAGCAAACATCGTGCCACGGGATGCCGCCCCGTGATTTGCCCGTAACCGGATAATATCCGTCGCTTTTCCTATTTTTTAGTTTATAATGAAGCGTCAATTTCACCCATTATCTTCGTGAAGGAGGACAGATATGAAAGGTGACCCGAAACTGCTGGAGACGTTGA
>MVQS01000272.1 GCA_002067855.1 Syntrophaceae bacterium PtaB.Bin038 | reverse complement strand
CCCATGAAGAAGGGCAAGTCGAGGCAGCTCTTCATGATCCCTCTCAGGGAACGGTCCCGCGACTCCAGGGACTCGTGCAGGGCCCGATCGAGCGTCTCGCCCACCTTGACGACGGACTGGAACAGGGCGTGGATCTGCCGGTCCTCTTCCGGGTATTCGCGGCCGAGGTCCCGGACGAGGGCGTTGCGGTCGATGAAGAAGTCGATGCGGTGCTCGGGCAGGATGACCTGCAGCGCCGGGTTCAGAGGTGAGACGCGCGAGGCTTCCGGCAGGGGGATGTTGAGCTCCGAGAGCAGCTTTGAGAAGATCTGCCCCGTGCCGAATCCGCTCCAGGGGAAGGGGTCGATGTTGAAGGTGTACCCCGATCGCGCGAGGCAGTCGGCGAGACCGGACTCGGAGACCAGCAGGACCTTGCGGCCGTAACGGGCGGCGAGCAGCGCAGCGATGAGGGCGCTGAGATCGCTGCCGATGACGATCACGTCGAACATGGGTTGCATTCCCGGCCCCCTGCGGGGGCCACGCGGAGATGTCTCATTTTCCAGGAAGAAGGCCCGCTTGTCAAATGCGATCCGGCCCGGGCCGGCTCCGCCGGCGGGGCAGGGGCGGTTCGAAGACTCGAGCCGGGTTCAGAAATCCGTCACGGGGGGGTTGTGCCGCGGGCTGCCATCCGGCTGCGGGTGATCCAGCACGCGCACCTTCCGGCCCTCGACGCGCAGCTTCCCCTCGGCGTAGAGCCGGATCGCCTGCGGGTAGATCCGGTGCTCCTCCCTCAGGATGCGCTGGGAGAGGGTCTCCTCGGTGTCCGCGTCGTAGACGGGCACGACGGCCTGGATGATGACGGGACCCGTGTCCACCCCCTCGTCGGCGAAGTGGACCGTGCAGCCCGAGAACTTCACCCCGTAGTCGAAGGCCTTCCTCTGCCCGTGCGTGCCGGGGAACGAGGGAAGCAGCGCGGGGTGGATGTTCATGACCCGCATCGGGAAGGCGCGCAGGAAGAAGGGGGAGAGGACCCGCATGAACCCGGCCAGCACCACCAGCTCCACGCCGTGGGCGTTGAGCGTCTCGACCAGCCTGCGGTCGTAGTCCTCCCGGTTCGCGAAGCCCTCGTGGGCGATCACCGTCGCGGGGATGCCGTGCTTCCTCGCCCGCTCGAGGGCGAAGGCGGCAGGGTTGTTGCTGACGACGATGCGGATGGCCGCGGGAAGGGACCCCGTTTCGACGCGGTCGATGATGGACTGTAGGTTGGAGCCGCTCCCCGACACGAGGACGCCCAGGTTCACGATTCTCGACATGGATGGTCTCCGGCCCTCCCCATCAGGCAATGACGACGGGCGGCGCGCCCGGCTGCCGCTTCTCGATCGAGCCGATCAGGAAGGCCTTCTCCCCCAGGGCCGCCAGGCGCTCGAGGATCTCCGGCACAGACTCGCCGTCCACGATGATCATCATCCCGATCCCCATGTTGAAGACGCGGAACATCTCGGCGTCGTCGATCCGTCCCTGCTTGCGGATGGCTTGGAAGACGGGCAGCTCCGGCCAGCTTCCCCGGTGGATCAGGGCCGAGCAGCGCTCGGGGAGGATCCGGGGGATGTTGTCGGTGAAGCCGCCGCCCGTGATGTGGACGAGGCCCTTGAGGCTGAAGTTCTTGACCAGGTTCAGGATGCTCTTCACGTAGATCCGCGTCGGGGTGAGAAGCTCCTCCCCCACGGGCAGCAGAAGGCCCTCCACGGGGTCGTTGGCCTGCAGGCCGCAGCGGTCGAAGAAGACCTTTCGCGCCAAAGACAGCCCGTTGCTGTGAATTCCGCTGGACGCCAGGCCGATGATCTTGTCGCCGATGCCGACCCGGGAGCCGTCGATGAGCCGGTCCGCCTCCACGATGCCCACGCAGAAGCCGACCAGCTCGTAATCCCCGGCGCCGTAAAAGCCGGGCATCTCGGCGGTCTCGCCTCCCAGCAGGGCGCAGCCCGCGTCCCTGCATCCCTTCACGACCCCCTCGATGAGCTGCCTGCCCGTCTCGATGTCGATGGAGCCCGCCGCGATGTAGTCCAGGAAGAACAAGGGCTCGGCCCCCTGGACGATCACGTCGTTGACGGACATGGCTACGAGGTCGATGCCGATCGTGTTGTAGCGGTTCATCATGCGGGCGACGTTGAGCTTGGTGCCCACGCCGTCGGTGGATGCCACGAGGATGGGGTCCCTGTACTTCACCTTGTCGAGGTGAAACAGCCCCCCGAAACCTCCGAGCCCGCCCATGACCTCCTTCCGGAAGGTCGTCTTGACGAGCGGCTTGATCACATCGACGAACCGGTTGCCCTTGTCGATATCGACCCCGGAATCCCTGTACGAAATATTCCCCCCCATGTGCACCCCTTGGCTGTTTGGAAAAAACGGCGGAATGGACGGACGAAGACTGTTCGGTGGACAGCAGAAGGCACCATATCCGAAAGTCTCGGAATTGTCAATTCGTTCCTGCTTCCGGGGAGGCAACTCGGGCCTTGAGAAATAGGGGGAAATTTGATAGCCATATCGGGGAGTTCCATTTTGCGCAGGTGTGCGCCCCGACGGCGATGCAGCCCGGAAGGACGTCGCGGGCACGCGTCGACAGGCAAGGGAAACGGGCCATGGAAACCCTTAAGGAAGCCCTTGAGAAAATCGAGAGCCCCCTGCGTTTCTCGGCCGGAAACGACTTTCGGAACCTGGCCCTCGTGCGCAACCTCGAAGTCCCGCTGCGGAAGATCGTCGCGTCGATGCGGGGTATGCTCCCGCAGAAGGTGACGGACCCCGAGCGGTGCCGCCGTATCGACGCCCTGCTCGCGGATCTCGACGGTCTCGTGTCCGGCTTCGAGCCGGCTTCCCCGGGGGAGAAGAAGAGGAGGGTATCCGAAGGCATCGCCTGCGTGGAATCGATCCGCGCGGCGCTTGTTGGGGTACAGGAGTCCGGCTCCCCGGGACGGCCGAAGAACGTCCCGGGCGAGGTCTTCGCCTCTCTCGACTCGGCCGTGGAAAAGCTGACCCGGCCTGCCCAGTTCGTCAAGGGCGTGGGCCCCAAGGTAGGGCAGCTGCTCGCTCGCAAGGGCTTGAAAACCGTTGAAGATCTCCTCTTTTTCCTCCCCCGGAAGTACGAGGACCGGCGCGTCGTCAAGCCCATCGCCCGCATCGAGGCAGGACGGAAGGAGACCGTCGTCGGCACCATCGTCCGGGCGGAGATCCGCCCCTACAAGAAACGAAGGGTTTTCGAGGCGGTGATCCGCGACGACACGTCGACTCTGCGGGCCAAGTGGTTCAAGGGCAGTTTCGCCTACCTGCGCAACACCTTCAAGCCCGGGCTCCGGGTGATCCTCACCGGGGAGCTGCGGATCTTCCAGTTCGAGCCCGAGATGATCCACCCCGACTACGAGATCCTCGAGGAGGGCGAGGACGGGGGGCTGCACTTCAAGCGGATCGTCCCGATCTACTCCGAGACGGAGGGCCTCGGGCAGAAACACCTCCGAAGAGTCCTCCTGCACGCCGTCGAGGACTACGCCCGCTACGTTCCGGGCCCGATCCCCCGCGAGATCTGCGAGCGCCAGGGCCTCATCGACATCGTCGAGGCCGTGCGCGAGGTCCACTTCCCGGGTCCCGGCGGGGACCTGGAGCGCCTCAACGCCATGCGCTCCGAGGCCCACCGCCGCCTGATCTTCGACGAGCTGTTCTACTTCGAGCTCGCCATGGCCCTGAAGCACGCCGGCAACGCCCTGGACGAGGGGATCGCCTTCCGGACCGGGGGGGAGCTCTCGGAGCGGTTCCTGTCGATTCTGCCCTTCGACCTGACCTCGGCGCAGAGGCGCGTGATCGAGGAGATCCGCGGGGACATGGCGAGGCCGTCTCCCATGCACCGCCTTCTGCAGGGGGACGTGGGAAGCGGCAAGACGGTCGTCTCCATGTCGGCGATGCTGACCGCCTGCGAGAACGGCTGCCAGGCGGCCCTCATGGCCCCGACGGAGATCCTTGCCGAGCAGCACCACCGCAATATCGTGCGTTGGGCGGAGGCGCTGGGTCTGAAGACGGCCCTGCTGCTGGGCGGCATGCGAAGTCCCGAGAAGAGGGAGATCGCCAGACGGATCGAGACGGGCGAGGTCCACATCGTCGTGGGCACGCATGCCCTCCTTCAGGAGGGGGTGGACTTCCGAAAGCTGGGGCTGGCCGTCGTCGACGAGCAGCACCGCTTCGGCGTCGTGCAGCGCGCAACGCTCAGGGCCAAGGGCCGCAACCCCGACGTGCTCGTGATGACGGCGACGCCCATCCCCAGGACGCTTTCCATGACCGTGTACGGCGACCTCGACATCTCGGTCATCGACGAGATGCCCCCCGGCAAGACGCCGGTCAGGACGAAGGTCTTCTACGAGCGGGAGAGGCCGCGGGTCTACGAGATCATCCGGAAGGAGACCGCCAAGGCCAACCAGGTGTTCATCGTCTACCCCCTCGTGACGGAGTCCGAGGCCCTGGACCTCAAGGACGCCACGCGCATGGCCGAGCACCTGCAGAAGGACGTCTTCCCCGAGCTGCGCGTGGGGCTGATCCACGGCCGGATGAAGGGATCCGAGAAAGAACGGATCATGAAGGCCTTCAACGGGCGCGAACTCGACATCCTGGTGGCCACGACCGTCATCGAGGTGGGGATCGACATCCCGCAGGCATCCCTGATGGTCATCGAGCACGCCGAGCGGTTCGGCCTCGCACAGCTTCACCAGCTGCGGGGCAGGGTGGGCCGCGGCGACCGCCCCTCCTACTGCATCCTGATGACGGGAGGCCGGGGTTCCGAGAATGCCCGGAAGCGCCTGGCCATCATGGAGAAGACCGGCGACGGGTTCCGGATCGCCGAGGCCGACCTCGAGATCCGCGGGCCGGGGGAGCTGATGGGTACGCGCCAGTCGGGCATCCCCGATTTCCGAGTCGCCGACATCCTGCGAGACGGGCGGCTGCTGGGGGATGCGCGCGCGGAGGCCTTCCGGCTGGTTCGGAAGGACCCGCGGCTCGAGCGGCCGGAGCACGCCGCGCTGCGGGCGGTGCTCCTGTGGAAGTGGGAAGGCCGCCTCGAGCTGGCCCGGACGGGCTGACGCGACTTGGATTTCTTTTGACAAAGCGCCGATTTTCTCTATAATCGAACCCTTCGAACGTCACGAACCTCCGCCCTGCGGCCTGCGCCGCCGGGATGCGAAAGAGGAGTCTGCACGATGAAAACCATCTACGCCGGCTTGATCGGGTTCGGCAACATCGGGTCGGGCACCGTCAAGCTGCTCCTGGAAAACGGAAGCCTGATCGAGAAACGGATCGGGGCGAAGATCGCCGTAAAACGGATCGCCGACCTCGACCTGAAGACGCCCCGGCCGGTCGAGGTGGACCGGAAACTGCTGACCCGGGACGCCAAGGCCATCCTGAACGACCCGGAGATCTCGATCGTCATCGAACTGGTCGGGGGATATGAACCGGCGAAGAGCTTCATCCTCGAGGCGATCCGGCAGGGCAAGCACGTCGTCACGGCCAACAAGGCCCTGCTGGCCGTTCACGGCGACGAGATCTTCAAGGCCGCCGAGAACCGCGGGGTCGACATCGGGTTCGAGGCCAGCGTCGGCGGCACC
>MVQS01000271.1 GCA_002067855.1 Syntrophaceae bacterium PtaB.Bin038 | reverse complement strand
GGTTGTTCGCGGAACGGGAGCGATCAGGACGCCCTGCTCCCGGGCTGAGCACCGAGCAAGAAAAAAGCAGCGCATGAGTGCGCTGCTTTATGTATACACAATCCACCCGGATTAAACAAGCACGCCATCGGCGATGGGGGCAAGTTCGTCTTCTTTCCATCCATGCAGGATCCCGACACCCGGGACCCTTGACTCATTTCCTGCCCAGCAGCGTCAGGGTCCTCGCGACGACGTTCTCCACGGTGAAGCCGAACTTTTCCATTAGTGCGTCGCCCGGCGCCGAGGCCCCGAAGCGGTCGAGCCCGATCACGTCCCCCTCGTCGCCTACCCACCTCCACCACCCCAGGGTGGAGCCCGCCTCGATGGCAAGGCGTTTCTTCACGCCGGGCGGGATCACGGCATCGCGGTAGCCCCGGCCCTGCTCGAGGAAGAGATCCCACGAGGGCATGGAGACGACTCGGGCGCGGACTTTTTTCACCGCCAGCTCGCCGGCCGCCCGGAGTGCGAGGGCCACCTCGGAGCCCGTTGCGATCAGGATGATGTCGGGGTTGTCGCCCCCGTCGACAAGCACGTAGGCCCCCCGGCTCACCCCGTCGGTGATGGGATACTTTGCTGCATCCAGGATTGGCAGGTTCTGGCGGGAGAAGACAAAGACAACGGGGTTGCGCCGCTGGAGCGCCGTCTTCCAGGCGGCAAGCGTCTCGTTGGCATCGGCCGGCCGGAACACCGTCAGGTTCGGCACGGCCCGCAGGGCCATGAGCTGCTCAACGGGCTGGTGCGTGGGCCCGTCCTCGCCCACGCCGATGCTGTCGTGGGAGAAGATGAACAGGACCTTGAGCTGCGAGATCGCCGCGAGCCGGATCGGCGGGCGCATGTAGTCGGAGAAGACGAAGAAGGTTCCCGTGAACGGCAGGATCCCGCCGTAGGCGGCGAGGCCGTTGGCGATGGCGCCCATGGCGTGCTCGCGGACCCCGAAATGGATGTTGCGTCCCTCGTAGCCCCAGGGGCCTCCGACGGAACCCTGCACGCCCGCAGGCTTCTCCGCCGTCCTCTGGAAGTCACCCATGCCCTTGAGCCAGGCGAAGACCGAATTGTTCAGGTCCGCAGTCCCGCCCATCAGCTCGGGGATGTTCTTCCCGAGGACCTGCAGGATCTCCTCGGAGGCCTTTCGCGTGGCGACGGATCTGCCCGCCGGGTAGGCGGCGAGCCCCCGGTCCCAGCCTTTCGGCAGCAGGTCGGCCTTGCGCCGCTTGAACTCGTCGGCCAATTCCGGGAAGGCCTTTTCGTACCGCTCCAGCATGGCGTTCCACCGGCCCTCGAGCTGCTTGCCCCTGGACTGGGCCCAGCGGAATACCTTAAGCGCCTCTTCGGGCACGTGGAATGCCGGTTCGAGGGGCCATCCGAGGTTCTTCTTCGTCTCCTCGGCCTCCCTGGGCCCAAGCGGCGCCCCGTGGGCCTCGTAGCTGCCCTGCTTGTGGGGCGACCCGTATCCGATGACCGTCCTGACGCAGATGAGGGAGGGCCTGGCGGTCTCCTTTTTCGCCTCCTCGATCGCAGCGTCGATGGAGGTCAGATCGTTGCCGTCCACGACGGTCTGGACGTGCCAGCCGTAGGCCCCGTAGTGCTGGGCCTGGTTTTCCGTGTAGGAGAGATCCGTGGTGCCCGCCAGCGAGATCCGGTTGTCGTCGTGCAGGACGATGAGCTTTCCCAGGCCCAGGTGGCCGGCCAGGGCGCAGGCCTCGTTGGCCACCCCCTCCATCAGGTCGCCGTCGCTGGCGAGGACATAGGTAAAGTGGTCGACGACGGGGTACCCGTCGCGGTTGAAGCGGGCCGCCATGTGGGCCTCGCCGATGGCCAGTCCCACGGCGTTCGAGATGCCCTGTCCCAGCGGGCCCGTGGTGACCTCGACGCCGTCGTGCCCGCACTCAGGGTGGCCGGGCGTCAGGCTTCCCCACTGGCGGAAGTTCTTGATCTCGACGAGCGGAAGCTCGTAGCCCGTCAGGTGCAGCAGCGCGTACAGAAGCATCGAGCCGTGCCCGCCGGAGAGCACGAAGCGGTCCCGGTTGGCCCAGCGGGGGTTCGCCGGGTTGAACCGCAGGTGCCGGGTCCAGAGGACGTAGGCCATGGGCGCCGCCCCCAGCGGCAGTCCCGGGTGCCCCGATTTGGCCTTTTCGATGGCGTCGACGGCAAGCATGCGGATGGTGTTGATGCACAGCGTGTCGGTCTGGTTCATCTGGACGATCTGCTCCTTGTTCTGGATTCGACTCCGAGCCCCAGGGCGGCAGCCCCGATGAGGGCCGCCTTCGGGTTCATGATCACGTGCACGGGGATTCGCGCCACGAGGTCCCGCATCCGTCCCTTCCGGAGAAAGGCCTCCGCGAACGTCCCTTTCCTCAGAAACGGCAGAACCCGCGGCGGGATCCCTCCCCCGAGGTAGACTCCCCCCGTGGCCAGGATCTTCAGGGCCAGGTTGCCCGCCTCGGCGCCCAGGATGGAGGCGAACAGGTCGAGAGCCCTGACACAGATATCACAGGGATTTTCCGGGTCAAGCGCTTTTTCGACGATGAGGGGCACCGGGTCGTCGACCCGGGCGAGGGCCTCGGCGAGCCGCGGGGGTTCTTGCCCGGGGTCCTGCTCCCGCAGGAACCGGTAGAGGTTCGCGATCCCGATCCCGGAGCAGACCCGCTCGTAGCTCACGTGTCCGTGGCGGGCCCGCAGGAAGGCGAGAAGCCCGTCTTCGATCGGCGTGCCCGGGGCGAAGTCGGCGTGTCCCCCCTCCGAGGCAAACGCGCGGTACCGCCTGCCGTCCCGGCAGAGGAACGCCTCGCCCAGCCCCGTCCCCGGCGCGATGACGGCCCGGTTGCCGCGGCGCACGGGCATCCCTTCCCGCAGGCAGACGAGGTCCGCCCTGCGCAGCAGGGGGAGGGAGGCGGCGATCGCCTCGACGTCGTTGATCAGCGTCGCCGAGCGGAGCTTAAAGGCCCTGCGCAGGCGGGACTCGCCGATCACCCAGGGGAGGTTCGTGATCCTCGCCGTGCCGACCAGCACCGGGCCCGCGACGGCCAGTACGGCCTGTGTGGGGCGCCGTCCCGTCCCCACGAGAAAGCACCGGACGGCGGATTCCAGGCTGCCGTGCTCGGCGCTCGGGTAGACGGCCTCCGCCAGGGGTCGGCGCGGGCCCCGCTGCCGGGTGAAGAGACCGAACCGGAGCTTGGTGCCCCCTATGTCGCCTGCGAGCAGCATGGGTTTCCCCCCTTCATTCCTTGAGCCTCCCCTTCGCGAACCGCACGGCGCCGATCACGACGGCCAGCGCAACGACGAACACCCCCACGGCGGCCCAGGGGATCTCCCCCGTCGTGACGGCGCGGATGAGCGCGTCGGTTCCCACGAGGTAGACGACGGTCCCGGGCAGCATGCAGAGCCAGGACCAGAAGAGGTACGTCCGGAACGGCACCCGCGTCAGGCCGAACCCGTAGTTGAGCAGGTTGAAGGGAAACAGGGGCACGAGGCGGGTGACGGCGACGATGACGGCCCCGTGCTTCTCCGTCATCCGGTCGAGCCGCCGGAACTTCTCGCTGCCCGAAAGCCAGCGCCCCACCGCGTCGCGCGCGAGGTAGCGGGCCGTGAGGAAGGCGAGGCCCGACCCCAGGGTGGAGCCGATGCTCACCAGGATGATCCCATGGAACGCTCCGAAGATGGCCGCCCCGGCGATGGAGACGGGCAGTCCGGGCAGGGCCGCCAGGACGGCGACGATGTAGAGGCCCACGTACACGGCCATCCCGACCGGACCCATGGCCGCGATCCACTCGCGCAGCTCCTGGATCCGCTCCCCGAGCCCGAGGACGCGCGCAAGGATGACCATGGACAGGACGATGGCTGCGAAGAGGCCCAGCTTCCAGAGATGCCTTCCCCGCGCGTCTGCCGCACCCGGTCCCTGCGCCATGCCGTCACCTCATCCGTGCCTGCGGTAGAACCGCGCCAGCCGCCCGGGCGAGACCCCCATGAGGTACAGGGCGACGACCGCCCCGTTGCGCGCGGTGCAGGCCACGATGCCTTCCTGCTCCTGGCGCCGGGCCGATGTTACCACAGGCGCGGGCAGGATGGAAATGCGCTCGCCGCGCCTCTTGATGCGGCGCATGATCTCCACGTCCTCCAGGAAGGGAATGTCCGCGAATCCGCCGAGCGCCTCGAAATAATCCCTCCGGAAAAAATAGGCCTGGTCTCCGTAGGGGATCCGCGTGAGCCGCGAGCGCAGGCAGGCCACCCGGGCGATGAACCGGATCGACGGCCGCGCCGAGTCGTACCGGAGGTCGAAGGCGCCGGCCGCGCAACGGCCTTCCGAGAGGGTGTCGCCGATGAGGCGGAAGGCCCCCGGCGGGAGGCGGGTGTCGGCGTGGAGGAAGAGTAGGGCCTCGCCCGCGGCTTTGGAGGCGCCCGCGTTCATCTGGCGCGCCCTGCCGGCCGGCGCGACGAGAAGGGTCACGCCCCCGCGGGTGACGGTCCGGATCGAGCCCCCGTCCGCGCTGCCGTCGACGATGAGGATCTCGATGGGTACGTCCCGGGCTGTCTGCCGGAGGTGGTCGACAAGCGGGTCCAGCCCGTGGGCCTCGTTCAGAACGGGGATGACGACGGACACCTTCGGTCTCGCTTCCGGGGTCCTCCTTTCCGGGCTCATGCGGGCCCCGCGAAGCGCCTGCGGATGTCCTCCACCCGGTTGCGGTTGACCTCGAAGTCGTAGACCCCCACCCGCGAGGCGGACCGGACGTGGATGAGCTTGGCCGCATCGTCGAAGAGGAACTCCACGTCGTCGACGAAGCGGAAGACCGCCGTGCGGAACTCGGCGTGGATGTAGCCGGGTTCGGCCGTCACGATCGTCGTCCGCTTCATCCGTCCGATGACCTCGAGGAGCCTCTCCCGGGCCCGCGCCTGCGTGACCGCATAGCGCAGGGGCTCGATGCGGTGCCGCTCCGAGCTGTCCTGGGAGCAGACGCAGTTGGGCCTGTCCGGGCAGGGCGGCAGCCTTCCGTCCTTCAGGCCCGTCGTTCGGGCAGCCGTCTGGGTGCAGCCGATCAGCATCATCAGGACGATCATCAGAATCGGGTAAACAGGAGGCTTCATCGCATTCTCCCGGGCGGCGGGTGACGAGAGCACAACGTTACCATCGGAGGCTGCGCAATGCAACGGTGACCTAGCGCTTCTCCTGCGCCGGTGCGCTCGGGGGTGCCTTGTCCCAGGTTTGTCCAGTTTGCGGAAGGGATGGGGCCTTCGCCTGCGCCGCCGGGGCGGCCTCCGGCTTCTCCGGTGCCGCGTCCTTTTTCTCGGCCGTGTCGACCGCGCCCGACGTCTGCCCGGGCGGCCTCGGTGCGCCCGTCTCGGCTGGGGGGCCGTCGGGCGGCGCCTTCATGATGTCCTCGAACTCCTCGATCACGATGCCCCGCCTCACCATGATCCCGTAGACGATCTCGGCCCTCTTCTCCACGTACTTCGACGTTCCCGTGGGGTTGAGCTTCAGCGGGTTGGGAAGGACGACGGCAAGCCTCGCCGCCTCCATGGGCGTGAGCTCCGCCGCGGACTTTCCGAAGTAGTGCCGAGAGGCGGCCTCGATGCCGAAGATCCCGTCGCCCCACTCGGCCACGTTGAGGTAGAGCTCCAGGATGCGCCGCTTGGAGAGGTTGTTTTCAATGCGCCAGGTGAGGATGGCCTCCTTGATTTTCCTCAAGGGGTTTTTCGACGGGGAGAGAAAGAGGTTCTTGGCCAGCTGCTGGCTGATCGTGCTGCCGCCGTATTTGAACCTGCCCAGCTTGAGGTCCTTCTCGAGGGCCTTCTGCATGGCCTCGAAGTCGAACCCCTCGTGGGAGTAGAACTTGTCGTCCTCGGCGATGAGGACGGCCTTCATCGCGTAGGGAGAGATCTTAGAAAGGGGCACGAACACGTGCTGGATTTTCCGGTTCTTGAGCCCCTTGGCCTCCCACTGGGCTTCCCGGTGGGCCATGAAGGCCGTCTTTCCGGGGTTCTTCCTTCGCAGCGCCGCCACGTCGTCGTGATAGAAGGCCGTGGAGAGGTAGACGGCCGCCGCCCCCGCGAAGAGCAGGAGGCCGATGACGAGAAACCGGAACCCTTTCCTCAGCCGCTCCATGACTCGCACTCACCTCGGATGTGGAACGGAGTTTCTATCGTCAATCGGCCGGGAAATCAACCCTCATTTCGTGTCTCCGCGGCCCCGGTGAACAAAGCCGCCCCCGCGAAAGGGAGCGGCTTTTTCTTGTTTATGGTTTTCCTTGCTCCTCGTGCCTCGGTCCTCGAACCTTCTGTCGGCTATTCCGCCGGGATCCGCTCGCTGTCGGTGATGTCCCGGTAGCGATGGGGGACGGACTCGCGGATCGCTTCGGGGATCTTGCCGTACTTGCCCTCGAACTCCTCGAGGAACTGCTCGCGGCCCCGGAAGAAGTCCACGAGCTTCTTTCTGAGCAGCTCCCGGTCCGGGAAGAGCCGGTGGGCGATCATCAGGTCCAGGTTCGCGCGGTCGCACTTGATCGGATAGTGCAGCCCCAGGTAATCCGGCTCGGAGCTGAATCGCAGCTGGTACCGGAGCATGTCGTTGTAGGCCGCCAGGGACTGCCGCAGCGTCACCTTCTCTTCGTCCTGGCCGATCGTCCCCGTGTTGGCGAGGTAGCACTTGATGCGGCTCCTCTTGAGAATCTCGTAGAAGATCATGGCGTGCTCGAGCCGGTCGCCCGCCATGAAGGGGTCGAGGAAGAACTCGCGCTTGAATCTCCCCGCCTCTTCGGGGTTGCCGCCCGAGCTCTCGATGGACTCGCCGTAGATGAACATCATGACGGCCTGCTCGGGCGTGAGCTTGCTGATCACGTTGGCCAGCGGGTTGCGCGTGAGCATGACGATCGAGTTCAGCCGGTCGGCGCGAAGCCCGGCGCTTGCGATCTCGAGCTTCTCCCTCGTCACGACGGCCCGGCCGTTGCCCGTCTTGCGGGTGTCCTTGAAGTCGGGCATGTAGGGATACTTCGTGATGGCCACGTTTTCGAGGAAGGCGTCCCTCGACTCGGCGGCCCGCAGGATCTCGGGCTGGCTCTCGTCGAGGCCCTCCGTTTTCACGTAGAGCCCCCCGATCTCGAAGGCGGCGTAGCTGCCGTCGAAGCCGAAAACCCCCCCGTCGTCCCCGATCATCTCGGAGCTCTCCCGGGGCAGGCGCGCGAGGCGCCGGCACAGGGTCGTCGTCTTCCCCGTCGCGGTGAGGCCCGAGATGGCCGTGACCGTTTCCGTCAGCTCCGGCCGGTCCGTCTCCAGGTCGTGAATCCAGAGCCAGTCCCTGCGGGCGCCGGCGTGCAGGAAGATTCCCGTCCGGTCGATGGCCTTCACCCGCCAGTCCTCGAACATGAAGACCCCCTTTTTGCCCTCGCCGAGGTAGATCGTGTTGCGGCAGATCTTGACCTGCTCGCCCCGCTTGTCCCCCATCCAGAGGCGCACGGTGATGTCCTTGTCGACGAGCCGTTTCTTCTTGTTGGGCTCGAAGGCCTCGTCGGTGAAGAAGATCACCGTGTACGTGGGATCCTCGACGACCCGCGCCGCGGGGGTGTCGAGCAGCAGCTTGAGCCCATAGGCGATCTGGGCATAGGGCTCGGGCAGGATGAACCGCGCCGTGACCCCGTCGCGGCCGTCGCCCACCATCGTGTCGAGGCAGACGATCTTTTCCTTCGCGAGGCGCTCCTCCGCCTGCCGTGCGAGCCGCTCCTCGGGCTCTCCGAAGGGGTGGTCCACGCTGTTGCGCGTGTGGGGGGCCGAGCGGCTCATGGGCTCGGAGTCCGCGGCGACGGACCCCACCTGCGTCTGGATCACGCCCTCGTGACGCAGGGCGATCCGCTTGAGCTCGTCGAGGGTGCGGCCCTCGATGAGGCGCTTTTCCTTTTTGGCGTCGTCGTAGATCCGGACGGCCGCCTTCTTGAAGGTGTTCATGATCCGCTCCTCTCCGGGGCCATGCGCTCCCGGGGGATTGTCGATGGAAAAAGTCTAAGGAGGCATTTCCCTACTGTCAAGAACATCCCTGCCGCCGCTTCCGGCCTTGAAGCTCACGGCCCTGCGGCTGCCTCTTCTCTTTTGCCTTTTCTCATCTTCTGACCTTTCCGACTTCCCAACTTCTGCCCGGTGAGGGCCGTGCGGCGATGAAGCGGATGATCCCCATGAAGCCGAGCCCGCGGCTCTCCAGGATCTCGAGACCCGCGGCGCGCGTCAGCTCTTCCGTCCGGTGGGTGATGTGCTCGCCGGCGAACCGCACCGTCGCGGCGTTGAGCAGATCCATGAGGGGCCCGATGACGGGGCGGTCGATCCGCACGTGATCGAGCAGGAGGACGCGACCGTCCGCCTTCGTCACGCGCCCCATCTCGCGCAGGCATGGGACGGGATCGGCCAGGGAGCAGAAGACGAAGGTCGCCGCGGCGGTGTCGAAGGCGCCGTCGGGGAAGGGCAGGCGGCAGATGTCGGCCTCGCAGAACCGGATGCGGACGTTTCCCTCGCGGGCCCGCTCGACGGCCTTGCCGAGCATGCCCCCGGAGACATCGCAGGCCGTGATGTCGGCGCCTGCGGGGTAATAGGGAAGGTTCAGCCCTGTCCCTGCGCCCATCTCGAGAATCCTCCCCGACGCGCGCTTCCAGAGCACGCTGCGCCAGGCCCGGAGGTATCGTTCGGAGAGCCGCTCGACGAGGCCGTAGTGCCTGGCAAGGCGGTCCCAGCGCGCTTTCACGTCCATGGCCCCCGTGTTTCTCCGATCCTTTTTCATGCCGCCTTCCCGGCCCTGTTATTCTGTTGCGCCTCCCTGTCACTTTAGTATATGAATGCGTAGTTGTCCACCGATCGGCCGGTCCCCCAACTCCTGCGAAAGAATGCGAGGCGTCCCCATGAAGATCACCTTCCTCGGCGCGGCGCGAAAAGTCACGGGTTCGTGCTTCCACCTCTCCGTCAACGGCCTGCAGTTTCTCGTGGACTGCGGGATGCACCAGGGCCTCGATTCCGACGCGCTCAACCGCAAGCCCTTCCCGTTCGAACCGAAGGCCGTCGACGTCGTCTTTCTCACCCATGCCCACATCGACCACACGGGGCTTGTCCCGCGCCTCGTGCGGGAGGGCTTCGGGGGGAAGATCATCACCACCGCCGCCACGGCGGAGCTCTCGCGTGTCATGCTGGCCGATTCGGCCCACATCCAGGAGATGGATGCCCGGTGGATGACGAAGAAGAACCTGCGGGCGGGCATCGAAACGCCCGTCGAGCCCCTCTACACCGTCGAGGACGCCATCGCCTCCATTCCCTTCTTCGAGAAGAAACACTACGACGAGACCTACGCCCTGGACAGCCTCATCCGCTACCGCTTCTGCGACGCGGGGCACATCCTCGGGTCGGGCACCCTGGAGCTCTGGTACCGGGACAACCCCGAGAGGAAGATCCTCTTCTCCGGAGACATCGGCAAGAAGGGCAACCCCATCGTGAAGGACCCCCAGCATGCGGCCGCGGCGGATTACGTCGTCGTCGAGTCCACCTATGGCAACCGCCGGCACAAGGGGGTCGCGGACAGCCTCGAGGAGCTTGCCGACGCCGTCCGGACGACCTTCAAGCGGGGCGGCAAGGTGCTCATCCCCGCCTTCGCGGTGGGCCGCACGCAGGATCTGCTCTACATCTTCAACAAGCTCGTCCGCGAGGGGCGCCTCCCCGTGCCGCTGGACATCTATATCGACAGCCCCCTGGCCGAGGAGGCCACCAAGGTCTACTTCGCTCACCCCGAGCTCTTCGACGAGGAGGCGAAGAAACTCTTCGGCACGAAGGCCCGGAAGACCGTCCGCGTCCACTACACCCCATCGCCGCAGGAGTCCATGAAGATCAACCAGATCCCCTCGGGCGTCATCGTCCTGGCCGGAAGCGGGATGTGCGAAGGCGGGCGCATCCGCCACCACCTCAAGCACAACCTGTGGCGCCCCGAGTGCAGCGTCATCTTTGTCGGCTTCCAGGCCCGCGGCACCCTCGGGCGGATGATCGTCGACGGGGCCAGGGAGGTCAACATCCTGGGCGACAGGGTCGCCGTCCGCTCCCGCGTCTTCACCATCGGCGGCTTCTCAGCGCACGCCGACCAGGAGGAGCTGCTGGAGTGGCTGGGCCTGTTCCGAAACAAGCCCGAGGTCTTCATCGTCCACGGCGAGGAGGCGAGCGCCCTGGAGTTCGAAAGGCAGGTGAAGGAGAAACTGGGCTTCGTGACGCGGGTGCCGGCGATGGGGGACACCTTTGAAATATGAAGCTGGGAAGCTGCGAAATTGTGAATTTGGGAACTGGGGGATGAAAAAAAAGAGCAGCCTTTCCGCGCTTCCTAACTTCTCAGCTTCTTAACTTCCGGGTTTTGAGGGTGAGAGGACGCCGGTGCGCGAGAAGGGGACGGTGCGGTCGAACAGGCCGGCCTTCACGAGGGCCCTGCCCTCGATGCGGTA
>MVQS01000270.1 GCA_002067855.1 Syntrophaceae bacterium PtaB.Bin038 | reverse complement strand
TCGTCGATCCGGGCGGCGTAGCGATCCAGGTCCTCCTTCGAAAGCGTCCGGTGATCCGTCGCCAGGGGGCCTTCCCGGTAGGTCATCGACGGGGCGCACCCGTAGGACCCGAGGGCCAGAACGACAACAGGCAGCAGTGCAGCGGCAAGTCTGTGCGGCATGGTCTTCCTCCCTGTTTACATTCCTGCGACGTTTTATACAGTAATGCTCCTTCCCGTCCTTTACAAGGGACTCCCCGAAAGAAAACGGTTGGCAGCATCCCGGGAAAAAGTGTAGATTGGTTCCGGTTGATCGCGCCCTTCTCGATCATCAACGCTACAGAAAGGTTCCGGACATGATGGCGAAGCCGATCCTCACTGTTTTCTTGGCGGCATTGCTTTCGCTCGTGGCCCTTGCAGGCTGGTCCTCACAGCCTGCATCCGTCGAGCAGGTGCCACGGCTGACGAAAGAGCAGGTCAAGGGCATGCTCGGGAAGCCCGATGTCGTCATCGTCGACATCCGCTACATCCGGCAATACGAGCAGAGTGACGCCAAGATCCCCGGGGCCGTGTTCGTCCAGCCGGAACATTTCGACGAGTTCGTCAAGAACCACCCGAAGAAGGACGCCACCTACGTCCTCTATTGAGCCTGACCCAAGGAGTACACGGCCGCCCGGGGGGCGGTTGAGCTTACCAAGCGGGGATACACGAAGGTCTACGCCCTGGCGGACGGTTGGGATGGCTGGGTCAAGGCGGGTTTCCCCACGGAGAAGAAGGCGATCCAGTCGGCGAAGCTCTGCGTGGACTGCCACGCGGCGATAACCCCCGGCATCGTATCGGACTGGAAGCTCAGCAGGCACAGCCGGAAGGGCGTCGACTGCGCCGTCTGCCACGGCGACAAGCACTTCTCCCCCGAGACGGTCGCTTTGGCCGAGATCCCGACTCCCGAGCGATGCGCCTACTGCCACGGCACCCAGGTCAAGCAGTTCAAGGACGGAAAGCACGCCAAGGCATGGGCCGCCATGAAGGCCATGCCCACCTTCCACATGCAGCCCATGGCCCTGATGGACGGCATGAAGGGATGCGGCGGCTGCCACAAGATCGGGATCAAGACGGACGTCGAGATCAAGGAGCTCCGCAAGCAGGGCGGCCAGTTCGGGGTCGCCTCCTGCGACTCCTGCCACACCCGGCACCTCTTTTCGAAGAAGGAGGCC
>MVQS01000269.1 GCA_002067855.1 Syntrophaceae bacterium PtaB.Bin038 | reverse complement strand
CCTGCGGATCGAGGGCCGCGTGCGGGACGGGATCCTGTACACGGTCCGGAAAACGGGCTCCGAGGTCACGTCGGCGGAAACGACATTGCGGGAACCCCTCTACCCGGCGGCGGCGATCAATCTCTACCCCGTTCTCAAGGGCCTGGCCGTCGGTCTGAAATACCGGTACGACGTCTACGACCCGCAGACCCAGTCCGTCACGGCCGTGTCGCAGACCGTCGCCGGGTTCGAAAGCAGCCGGTCCCTCGGCGTCGAGCCCTCCTGGAAGGTGGAGACCTCCATGCTCGGCCAGAACGTGGAGACGTGGATCAACCGCAAGGGCGAGGCCGTCTTCGAGCTGGGGATGAAAGGGGTCCTCATCACCCACCGGGAAACGGAGAACGAGGCGCGCCGCTACCTCACCGAGGCGAGCCTCAACAAGAAGGATCTCATCCTGGACTACAGCGTCGTCAAAACGGAAAAGCCCCTGGCCTGCCCCCGCGAGGCCACGCTTCTCGACATCTCCCTGGCGGGCATCGCCGGGGAGCTGCCGCTGCTGCAGGGTCCCGGCCAGGAGGCATCGCAGGGCGCGGGGGACGCAGCGGCCGTCACGTACCGCATCCGCCGCAACCCCGATTCGCCGGCGAGGATATCCGGACCCCGGTACAACGTGGACAGCTACCGGTGGGTGCTGCCGGCGAGCCAGGTGGAGAGCGATCACCCGGAGATCGTCAACACGGCGCGGGAGGTGACGAGGGGCCTCTCCGATCCCCTGGCCAAGGTGCGAAAACTCGCCTCCTGGGTGGCCGAGACCGTGAAGGACGAGCCCGTGGACAGCTTCTCCGCGCTGGAGGTGCTCCGCACGAAGAAGGGCGAGTGCCAAGCCCACACGATGCTCTACACCGCGCTGGCCCGGGCTGTCGGGATCCCGACCCGGATGGCGGGCGGCCTCGTCTACATGGAGGGCGTGGGCTTTCTCTACCACGCCTGGGCGGAAAGCGATGCGGGCGGCTGGGTGTCCGTGGACCCCACCTTCGACCAGGTCGGGGTGGACGCGACGCACATCAAGCTCGTCGAGGGGCCCGGGTGGCTTGCCATCGTGCCGCTGGGGCGCGTCGTGGGCCGCGTGACGGCCACAGTCATCGATTACAAGGCGGCCTGCCGCCCCTGACCCCATCGAGGTGACATCGCATTCATGGAACTCCGGCGCCGGGTCATCCTGCTGGGCTCGATCTTCGCGGCCATCCTCGTCGCGCTTTTCGCGAGCCTGTCCCCCGTTGTCCT
>MVQS01000268.1 GCA_002067855.1 Syntrophaceae bacterium PtaB.Bin038 | reverse complement strand
AGAGTGCCCCTTCCGGGCGGGGAATGCAATTCGACGAAAGTATGATTTTCGCCTACGAACGGAGTATGAGACGGGTCTAATACGTGGATCAATCGGGGGACGTTGGTCACAAATTGGACAAACTCGATGCGGTCAACGGACTCGAAGGCAGAAAAAAGGCGGGCATCACGCCCGCCTTTTCCTGTCCCTGCGTTTCTTTTCTTGCCCCGGCCCCTGGCCCCTGGACCGTCGGCCCCTAGGCCGCCTCGATCCTGCAGGCGCAGACCTTGTACTCCGGGATCTTGCAGACCGGGTCGAGGGCCGGGTTTGTGATCAGGTTGACGCGCGCCTCGCCGAAATGGAAGTTCATGAAGACGGTCCCCTCGGGGGAGCGCTCCGTCACGGACGCCTTCGCCTCCACGGCGCCCCGCCGCGAGGCGACGCGCACGGTCCGGCCGTCCGTGATGCCGTACTTCGCGGCATCGTTGGGATGGATCTCCACCAGGCTCTCGGGGTAGCGCTCGTTGCAGCCCCTGGCCCGGCGGGTCATCGTGCCCGTGTGATACTGGTAGAGGACGCGGCCCGTCGTGAGGTAGAGCGGGTAGTCCTCGTCGGGCACCTCGGCGGGCGGGATGAACTCGATGGGGGTGAAGAGCCCCAGGCCCCGCGTGAACCGGTCCCTGTGGAGGTACTTCGTTCCCGGGTGGTCCGTGTTGGGGCAGGGCCACTGCAGCCCCTGACGGCTGATGCGCTCGTAGGTGATGCCCGCGTAGCTGGGCGTGACCTGCCGGATCTCGCTCCAGACGTCCCTGGGCTTGCCGTACTTCATGGGGTAGCCCATTCGGGTGGAGAGGTCGGCGATGATCTCCCAGTCCGTGCGAGCCTGCCCGGGCGGCTCGACGGCCTTGCGCACGCGCTGCACGCGCCGCTCCGTGTTCGTGAACGTACCGCCCTTCTCGGCGAAGCAGGCCGAGGGAAGGACCACGTGGGCGAACGCGGCGGTCTCGGTGAGGAAGATGTCCTGAACGACGAACAGGTCGAGCTTCTTGAGCGCCTCTTCGAGATGGTGCAGGTCCGGGTCCGACAGCAGCATGTTCTCGCCCATGCAGTAGAGGGCCTTGAGCCTGCCCTCGTAGGCGGCCTGGGACAACTCGACGACGGTGAGGCCCGGCTTGGCGGGCAGCTTGACCCCCCAGGCCTTTTCGAACTTCTGCCGCGCGGTGTCCACCGCGACGTTCTGGTAGGCCGGGAAGACGTTGGGCAGGCAGCCCATGTCGCAGGCGCCCTGGACGTTGTTCTGTCCGCGCAGCGGGTTGATCCCGCCGGACTCGATCCCCACCTTGCCGCAGAGCATCGCCAGGTTGGCGAGAGACTTCACGTTGTCCGTGCCCGTCCGGTGCTGGGTGATCCCCATGGCGTAGAGAATGGTGGCTTTTGGGGCCGTGGCGTAGAGCCGGGCGGCGGCTTTGAGCTGATCGGCCGGGATCCCCGTGATGGCCTCGACGTACTCGGGCGTGTACTTCGTCACGACCTTCCTGACTTCCTCGAACCCCTCCGTGCGCTTTTCCACATACTCCTTGGCGTGGAGGCCCTCGGCGATGATGACATTCATCATGCCGTTGATCCAGGCCACGTCCGTGCCCGGTTTCTGCCGCAGGAAGAGCGTCGCGTACTTGACGAGCGGGATCTCGCGGGGCTCGATGATGATGAGTTTGGCGCCGCGCTTGCGGACCGCCCGCTTCACGTACATGCCAGCGATGGGGTGGTTCTCCGTCGTGTTGGTCCCCGTGGCGAGGATCACGTCGGCAAACTCGATCTCCTCGATGGAGTTCGTCATGGCACCGCTTCCGAAGGCGGCGGCCAGACCGGCCACCGTGGAGCTGTGTCAGAGACGGGCGCAGTGATCAACATTGTTGGTGCCGATCGCCGCCCGCATGAATTTCTGGAAGATGTAATTGTCCTCGTTCGTGCAACGGGCCGAGGAGAGGCCCCCGATCGCGTCGGGGCCGTGCTTGGCCTTGATCTCCTTGAGCTTGTCGGCGATGAAGTCAAGCGCCTCGTCCCAGCCGGCCTCCTGGAGCTTGCCGTTTCGGCGGATCAGAGGCGTCGTCAGCCGGTCGGCCGAGTGGATGAACTCATTGGCGAAGCGCCCCTTCATGCAGAGGCTTCCCCAGTTGGGCGAGCCGTGGTTGCGGTCGGAGCTGGCCTTGACGACCTTGCCGTTGTAGACGTTGAGATCGAGCTGGCAGCCCACGCCGCAGTAGGTGCAGGTCGTGCGGACCTTCTTGATCTCCCAGGGGCGTCCCTGGAAGCGGCCCTGCTTGTTGATGATGGCCCCCGTGGGGCAGTCCTGCATGCATTCACCGCAGAAGACGCAGGTGGACTGGATGTAGTCCGTATCGAAGGCGGGCCCCACCTTCATCCGGTTGCCGCGCTGGGCGAAGTCGAGCACCTCGTTGACCTGGATCTCGTTGCAGCCCCGGATGCATCGACCGCAGAGCACGCACTTGTTGAGATCACGAAAGATCATCGTGTTGGAGCTGTCCACGGGGTAGCCGGGGGGATCGATCTCGAAGCGGGGCTTCTCGATCCCGAGCCGGTAGATGAGGTCCTGCAACTGGCACTGTCCGTTGGACTCGCACTGCAGGCAATTGTGGTCGCCCGAGGCCCAGATGAGTTCCACGACCATCTTGCGCGCCTCGGTCACCCGGGGAGTGTCGGTCCGGATCTTCATGCCGGGGCTGGCCGGCATGGCGCAGGAAGCCACGAGGTTTCTCGCACCCTCCTGTTCGACGACGCAGACGCGGCAGGCGCCCACAAGGGTCGTGCCGGGGAAGTAACAGAGCGTGGGGATGTAGATTCCATTCTTTTTCGCCACATCGAGAATGGTCTGCCCGGCCGTCGCCTGGCACTCCTTGCCGTCGATGAGTATGCTGAATTTGCCTTCCATGAAGTCCTCCCTCCCCGAGAGTCAATCAGCGGATATATAAACCATGTGAACGGTGAGTGCCAGCAGTTTTTTCTCCTTCAGCCCAGAGGGGTTATCGCCGTCACGCGCTTCAGCAGCGAGCCTCGGGCGCCCCCTCCCCGG
This sequence comes from Syntrophaceae bacterium PtaB.Bin038, assembly GCA_002067855.1. GTDB lineage: Bacteria > Desulfobacterota > Syntrophia > Syntrophales > UBA2192 > UBA2192. The sequence continues at coordinate 4,560 of MVQS01000268.1, read as the reverse complement.
GTGACGTCGGAGACGACGACGCGCCCCGCCATGAGGGTCCTCTCGCCCAGGAGCCTCGACTCCCTGAGCCCCCAGGCGCTGTGGATGGCGAAGGGCTTCCCGTCGACGACCCCCAGGTGGATCATGATGTGCCCCGGCATGTAGAGCAGGGCCGGCCGGCTGCCGAGCTCCTTCAGGATTTTGACCTTGTCCGCCTCGGAGAGGGATGCCGTGTCCCTTCGTCCCGCCGGGTTGAAGGCGGCCTGGCGTCGGCTGTTGCGGGGCATGGCGAACCCGAAGGTCGAGAAGACGTCCATGACGAGGCGGGAGCAGTCCCGACCGTCGAACAGGTCGCCCCAGCCGTAGGGGTGCCCCTCGAGCTTGAAGAGCTGACGGTAAAGGTTGCGGGCCGTGTAGGGCAGGTACCCGACACTCACGTCGGCCTCGGGGCGGATGTAGCCCGTCACGAACCGCACCCCGCCGTCGGGGGCCCGCCAGGGCAGGGTGACGGAGATATGGCGCCCCGCCTTCTCCACGAGGGGGAGCCTCGTCCCCATCGGGATCGACACGGCGTGCACCGAGAATCCCCGGTCGGCGTACACGGGGACCATGCCCCCCGTGGCGACGAGGGGCCGGGATCGCATGAAGGATTCGATGGACGGCTTGTCCCCCAGGGCGATCGCCGCCGCGGGGACCCAGCCCATCGTGTAGCTCGTCCGGACGAAGGCCCAGGTGCCGTCGGCCGTCCTGTGGAGGACGGCGACGGGGTTCCCGCACTCCAGCGCGGAGTACTGGAACCGGTCGAACTCGTTTCCGAAGGGCCGGTCGTAGAAGGCCTCGTTCGTGGGGAGCCTCCGCAGGCTTGCCCGGGCGGTCACGAGCCCCCAGGCGGGCCGGATGACGGCGGGTACGGCCCCGATGGACGTCTCGATGCGGTCGTAAAAGGCGGCCGTGATGAGGCGGTTGGTGTGGTCGTAGCCCTTCGACTGTCGCGATTCGGCCAGGACCTCGGCGATCGCCCGGCGGACGACGGCGCCCTCGAGCGGGTCCGGGACGGCGAGCACGTCGGCCAGCTCCGTTTCCGGGAAGCCCAGGGCGGTGCGGTTCATCGCCTCGATCCCCTCGGGGGCGAGGATCGGGCGGTCGGGGTCGGGGTGCCTCGCGATCCAGAAATCGGCCCTCTCCTGGTTCGCCTGCACGCCCGGCAGGGGGGCCGGGGCCGTCTCCCACTGCTCGGCGGGGCACAGCCCCGCGGCGAGGAGGACGAGGATGAAAGCGAGAATGATGTTCAGGGGCTTTCTCATGAAGGCAATCACTTCCATTCGCGGCTCTGCACCACAGGCGGCACCTGCCGGTCCAACCCTCTTGCTTTCTCAACCTCTTCTTCAGCGAAGCGGATATTCCGAGAGCTTCACGAACCGGAGCCCCTTCTCTCGAAGCAGGGGCACGGCTTCCATCACGCCCGCCGCCGTCCGGCTGCGTGGCTGGTTCATGTGCAGGATGACGATTGCACCGTGCCCGGCCTCGAGCAGGGCCTGCCGGACTTTCTCCTGCGGCCATGTCGCCCCCGCATCGCCGAGGACGGTGTAGTTGACCACCTCGTAGCCCAGCTCGCCCGCCACCTTCACGGCCACCTCGTCGCAGTAGGCCGTGCCGGGGCGGTAAAATCTCGGCCTCCGGCCCGTGGCGGCCTCGATCTTCTTGCCGTTCTTCTCGATCTCGTCGACCAGCTCCGCCACGCTTGCCGTGCCCTTGATGCCGTAGGCGGACTTGCCGTTGACGGAGCAGGGCCTGTGCGCAAGGCCGTGGTTTGCGATCTCGAAAAGGGGCTCGGCGGCCAGCCTCTTGAAGAGGGCCGGGTTGGCGTCGATCCATCTGCCGCTCACGAAGAGGGTGGCGGGGATCCTTTCCTGTTGCAGGTACTCGATGAGGGCCGTGTCGGCCCGGCTGCCCCGGGGCCCGCCGCAGGCATCGAAGGTCAGCGCGACAACGGGCTCTTCCGTGTCGAGCCTCGTCCGGACCCCCTCGACCCTCTCGCCCCATTGCCCGGGGGCCCTGTTCCGGTAGGCGGCGACGATCTGCTGTTTCCGGAGCTGCCCGGGGCACGGCGAAGCCTTCGGTGCCTGGGCCCGGGCGGGGGCCGTTGCGGTCGCGGGTTCCCCGGGGTAACGGACTTTCCTGCGCACGACGGGCGCGGCGGGAGGGACCTGCACGGGAGGCGCCGCCTCCCGGATCGCCCCCTCGTCCTTCGCAGGCGGCTGCCCGGGTCCGGAGCCCGATGCCTCACACGGTGCGAGAAGCAGGAGCAAGACGATCAGGAACGCTGTCTTCATGCGGGGATTGCCCTTTCCCGGAGATCTCGTCGTCAGCCGCGAAATCTTACCAGAAATGGCTCCCCGACATAAGCCCTATTTTTGGAATCATCCCCCGTCGCCGTCGGAAGAAAGTATGAGCCGTCCCCCGGCTCGATCATACTTCCGTCGTAGCGATTCGGTCCCGTTTCTCACCCGAAAGTGGGTCCCCAAAATGAGACTCCCGCCGGATTGCCTTCCCTTGCGTTCCGTGAATAATCGGTCCCTGCGCCGGGGATCGCCGTATCGCCCCGGCGGCTGCGGGAAATGGGGCCCGCAGACCGGGAATCAAGGATTCGAGAGAGATAAACGAGGGCCATGTTTCGGCGTTTCTGGATGGGCAGGGGAATCCTGTGCGCTCTGGCCGCGCTGCTTGCGCTTGCGCCCGGCCGGGCGTACGCCGGCGGCGGCAGCCTCTCCTACGAGGACGCCGTCGGCGAGGCCCTCCGCCATTGCGCCCGCCTGGAGGTGAAGAAGGAGGAGATCCTCATCAACGAGGCCTCCTGGCGGCAATCCCTCTCCGGCCTCTACCCCGCCCTCTCGCTCAACGGGCGCCTCGAGCGGTTCGGCAGCCTCGCCGGCCCGGCGGGCATCGGGACGATCAACGGCCAGGTCGTGGGCGGCCTGCAGGACGAGTGGCGTGCCTCCGTCTTCGTGCTGGGCGAGTACACGCTATCCAACTGGTTCAAGAAGCGCTACGAGGGCCGTTACTACGAGCGGCTCACGGAGGCGTCCATTTACGACAGCGAGGCCGAGAAGAAAAGGATCGTCCTCGAGGTCACCGATCTCTACGGCTCCCTCGCCGAGGGGGCCATCCGCCTGCGCTACCTCGGACGGATGATCGACACGATGAAGGAGGCCGTCTCCCTGCGCTGCGCCGCGCACAGGGAGGGCGAGATCTCCCGCGAGGACCTCCTGCGCGCCGAGGTCCAGGTCGTCGACCTGGAAAAGGAGCGCACCGAGGCCGCCCGCCAGTTCAAGGAGAACCTCACGCGCCTGACCCTCTACACGGGCATCGAGTACGAGGAGGACGTCGCGGTCCAGGGCTTCGAGGCCGGCGCGGAGGTTGCCGAGCGCCCCGAGCCGGAGCGGGTCGAGCAGACGCCCGAGTACCGGGCGAAGCGCAAGGAGGTGGAGGCGCAGCAGGAAAAGGGCCGCGCGGCCCGGAACAACCTCCTGCCCGACGTCGGCGTCTACGGCCGCTACGACTTCTACGGCCGCAGCCCCGAGCTCTACGACTCCGTGAAGGAGATGGACAGGAACCCCTGGAACGCGGGCCTCTACATCTCGATCCCCCTCTTCGACGGCGGCCTGCGCAAGTGGGAGCGAGAGCGGGCAGCGAGGGAGATCCGGCGCCAGGAGGAGGCGCTGCGGGCGTTGCGCCGTGAGAAGGGGAGGGACTCGGCGGGGCTGTATGTGAAGCTGCGGGAGCTGGACCGGACGATCGCCCGGTACCGGCAGCTTCTCGTGCGATACGAGAAGCTCCTCGCCATCGCCTCGGGGGCGGCGGCCCTCGGCGGCCGCAGCCGGGCGGAGCTGCTGGAAAGCGGCAAGGAGGCCCTCGCCATCGAGCGGGACATGGAGGTGGTCGTGAACCAGCGGGCCGTCGCGGTGAGGAAGTACCGCCTCGAGACGGACTTTACCGGCGCCATGGGGGACCTGGATGGAAACGGGACTGATCGCCATTGAAATCGCCGCACGGATTCACTCCGTCCCGATGGACCTGCAGTCCGTCCGGAAGAAGTATTTCGTCGAGCGGGAACTCTCGCCCGAGGAGATGATCCGCATCCTGCGCGACCACGGCTTCAAGGCGCGGCTCCGCAGGCTCGCGGGCCTCGAGGAGCTGAAGGGCTACCCGCTGCCGCAGATCCTGCTCGCGCCCGAGGGGGGCTACCACGTCCTCATCGGGATGAAGGAAGGCACGTGCCTGATCTTCGACACCGGGCAGAAGGCCATCCGCGAAGTCGACGAAGAGAACCTGAAGGGCATCTGGACCGGCGAGGTCGTGGCGCTCAGGCCGCGGTTGGGGCAGACCGAGTTCGCCGGCAGCTTCAAGTGGCTCTTCCTGGAGTTCTTCCGCTTCCGCTCCATCTTCTACGAAGTCGTGGGCGCCTCCTTCTTCATCCAGTCCTTCGGGCTCGTGACGCCGCTCTTTATCCAGGTCATCATCGACAAGGTGCTGCCCCACCACGCCGTCTCCACGCTGCAGGTCGTGGCGGCGGCCTTCCTC
>MVQS01000267.1 GCA_002067855.1 Syntrophaceae bacterium PtaB.Bin038 | reverse complement strand
GTCGGTTCAGGCGACCTTGGTCTTGTCCTTTGCGATCGTGATCCCTTTTTTCCCGAGCAGCTGGGAGACGGTCAGGGTAGGCTCGGCCCCCCTGGAGAGCCATTCCCGGACCCGGTCCTCCTTGACCGTGATCTCGGCCGGGTTCTTCTTCGGGTCGTAATTGCCTACGATTTCAATGAATTTCCCGTCCCTGGGCGACGCCGAATCGGCTACGACGATCCGGTAGTAGGGTTTCTTTCGGGCTCCCATCCGCGTCAATCTCATCTTCACAGCCATTCCGTTATTCCATACCCTCCTGTTGTAGTCAGCAAAAAAAGTAGGTTAAATTAGCATAAACCGACGGTTTTTTGAATCTTTTTTTTACCCGGCCCTGTCAGTGCCGGAAAAACCCCCGCCGCAGGGCGTCCTTGCCCCCGGGGCCCATCATCCGTTTCATCATCTTGCGCATCTCCACGTAATTCTTCAGGAGGCGGTTCACGTCCTGCACCGACGTGCCGCTGCCGCGGGCGATTCGCTTGCGCCGGGAGCCGTCGATGATCTGGTAGTTCGCCCGCTCCCTCTTCGTCATGGAATCGATGATGGCCACCGTCCGGACGAGCTCCTTCTCGTCGGGGTCGACGTCCTTGAGGGCCTTGAGCTTGCCGAGGCCGGGGATCATGCCGAGCATGTCCTTCAGGGACCCCATCTTGCGCATCTTCTGCAGCTGGTCCCGGAAATCCTCCAGCGTGAAGGCGTCCTTTCGGATCTTCTTCTCGAGTTCCTTCGCCTCCCTGTCGTCGATCGCGGCCTGGGCCTTCTCGACGAGGGTGAGGATGTCCCCCATCCCGAGGATGCGGGAGGCCATCCGCTCGGGGTGAAAAACCTCCAGGGCGTCGGTCTTCTCCCCCACGCCGACGAACTTGATGGGCCTGCCCGTCACCGCACGCAGGGAGAGTGCTGCGCCGCCGCGGGCGTCGCCGTCCATCTTCGTCAGGATCACCCCGTCGATGGCGAGCGCCTCGTTGAATTTCTGCGCCACCTGGACGGCATCCTGTCCTGTCATGGCGTCGGCCACCAGCAGGATCTCCGACGGGTTGATCTCGCCCTTGATCCGCCGGAGTTCGTCCATCATGCCCTCGTCGATGTGGAGGCGCCCCGCCGTGTCGAGAATCAGGACGTCGTAGCCCTGGCTCTCCGCCTCCGCCATGGCCCGACGGGCGATTTCGACGGGGTCCCGCGTGTCGGCCGGCTGCAGCACTCCGGCCCCCAGGGACTCGCCGAGGACCCTCAGCTGGTCGATGGCGGCAGGCCGGTAGACGTCCGTCGACACGAGCGCCGTCCGCCGCCCCTGTTCCATGGTGAGCCGCGCGAGCTTGGCCGCCGACGTCGTCTTGCCGCAGCCCTGGAGCCCCACCAGCATGACCGGGTTCGGGAACCGGTTGGCGAGCTTGAGCCATGGACTCCCCGCCCCGCCCATGAGCTCCACGAGTCGGTCGTGGACGATCTTGACCACCTGCTGGCCGGGGGTGAGGCTGTCCAGAACTTCCTGCCCCACGGCCTTCGTGCGGACGTCCTCGACGAAGTCCTTGACGACGCGGAAGTTCACGTCGGCCTCGAGCAGGGCCATCCGGATCTCCTTCAGGGAGTCCTTGATGTTCTCCTCGTCGAGCCTGCCGCGGCTCTTGAGCTTCTTGAAGATGCCGTCGAGTTTTTCGGTGAGGTTCTCAAACATCTTCTTGGTCGTTTCCGTCTATTCCGTCTATCTGGTCTGTTCCGTCGGGAAAAGGGTATCGGGTCTAGGGTATCGGGCATCGGGATGGAAGCAGATTTCATTCATACAAATATTTGTTCGACCCTTCAGACCCTATACCCGAGGCCCTATACCCAATACCCCTTTTTTAACTTCCGGCGGGCAGGATCATGCATTGCAATCCCTTCACCTTCGCCTGCAGCCCGTCGACCACCTTCTGCGCCTGCTCCCTCGTTTCGAACCCCTTGAGCTTGACGCGGTACCAGCGGCCGCGGTCGCTGAGTTCGGCCGAGTCAATGTACGGCGCGTAGCCCATGGTGTTGAGCCTGTCGCGCAGTTCCTCCGCCTTTTTCCTCTCCTGAAGGGAGGCCACCTGGATGACGAACTTGCCCGCCGAGGTCACAGCCGCCGGCTCCTTTGCGGGCGCCACGGCGTCCTTCTCCTCCTTCTTCGCCCTGGGCTGAGCCGTTTCCCCCGCGCCGGGCCCCTTGCCCTTCGTCAGCGTGTCGAAGAAGGTCAGCTTGAAATCGCCCTTGTCGGCGCCCACCGCCTTCTTCCCCTCGTCGCCGGGACCCTTCCCGGCCTCGCCGCCTCCATCCGGCGCGGACCGCGCCAGCTTCTGCTTCAGGATGCCCGTGATGCCCTGTTCGGCCTGGTCGGGGTTGCCTTCCATGTTGACGCCCACCATCACGCCCGTCGCGAAAGCCAGAAAGATCAGGAAGGAGATGCCGAGGACGAAGAGCACCAGCCCCATCTTCCCCAGGCTGAATTCGAACTCTTTCATCCGTTGCGGCCGCATGACCCCTCCGGCGCTTACATCTTCTCCGGAGCGCTGACGCCGAGGACGCCCAGGGCGTTGCGCAGGACCTGCCCGATCGAACTCACGAGAAAGAGCCTTGCCCGGCTCAGGGCCTCATCGTCGGTGATGACCCGGTTCTTGTTGTAGTAGCTGTGGAAGATCCCCGCCAGCTCGTTCAGGAAAAACGTCACCCGGTGCGGCTCGAGGGCTTTTGCGGCCCCCTCGATGACCTCGGGGTAGCGGGTGATGGACTTGATGAGCTGGATCTCCTCGGGGAGTGTCAGCAGATGCAGCCCCGCGCTCGCGCCCTCCGGCACGCCGATCCCCCGATCGGCGGCCATCCGGATGATGCTCGAGATCCGCGCATGGGCGTACTGAACGTAGTAGACGGGGTTCTCGTTGGACTGCCTCTTGGCCAGTTCGAGGTCGAAGTCGAGCTGGCTGTCGGAGCGGCGCATCAGGAAATTGTACCGTGCGGCGTCCCGGCCGACCTCGTCGATCACCTGCCGCAGCGTCACGTACTCCCCCGCCCGGGTGGACATGGCCACGGGCTTGCCGTCGCGAAGCAGGCTGACGAGCTGCACGAGAATGATCCGCAGGGCGTCGCGGTTTCCGCCGAGGGCTTCGATGCTGGCCTTGAGCCTCGGGATGTAGCCGTGATGGTCCGCCCCCCACACGTCGATGACCGTGTCGAACCCGCGGTCGAACTTGTTCTTGTGGTAGGCGATGTCGGCCGCGAAATAGGTGGGCGTGCCCGTGTCCCGGATGACGACCCGGTCCTTCTCGTCGCCGAAGGCCGTCGAGCGGAACCAGAGCGTCTCGCCTTCCTTGTACACGTACCCCTTTTCCTGCAGCTCCGCCAGCAGCTTCATGACGCCGTCGTTCTCGTAGAGCTTGCCCTCGCTGAAGTAACAGTCGAACACGACGCCGAAGGCCGCCAGGTCGTCCTTGATCCCCTGCATGATGGAATCGGCGGCGTAAGCCGTGAAAACCGGCAGGACCTCGTCTTCGGGTTTTCCGAGGTGGCATTCCCCGTCCCTGGCGAGGATCTCCCGCGCAAGCCCGGCAATGTAGTCTCCCTGGTAGTGATCCGGCGGGAACTCGATCGTCTCGCCGAGCGCCTCCCGGTAGCGCAGGTAGACCGAGCGCCCGAGGGTCCGCATCTGGTTGCCCACGTCGTTGATGTAGTATTCCTTCTCGACGTCGTGACCGCTGGCCTTGAGGATGTTGGCGATGACGTCGCCCGTCACGGCCCCCCTCGCATGTCCGATGTGGAGGGGCCCCGTGGGGTTTGCGCTCACGAACTCGACCTGGACCCTCCGCCCCGCGCCGATCGCCAGCATGCCATAGCGCTCCTTGAGGCGCTCGATCTCCAGGAGCAGACCCCGCCATCGCTCTTCCCGGACGAAGAAGTTGATGAAGCCCGGGCCCGCGATCTCCACCCTGCCGAGCAGACCGCCGTCGTCCTTCAGCTTCGAGACGATCGCCTGGGCGACCGCCCGGGGGTTCTTCCGGGCCTGGGAAGCGATCACCATGGCCACGTTCGAGGCGTAGTCCCCGTGGGCCTCGTCCCGCGTCACTTCCAGCTCGATAAAGGGGAGGCTCTTCACCTCGAACAGGCCTTCGGCGCGGCACAGCGCCGTCGACTCCTCCAGCAGCTTGATGATGCGTTCTTTCATGATTCCGGCACGCCCGTGTCGACTATAATAAAAAAAGGCCCGACGGCCAATTCTTTTATCCCCGTTTCCCCTTCGGGGGGAGTTGTCTTTCCCTGTCGGGAACCGCGGCAACACTAACCGCTCGCGGACTCAAAGTCAAGCGATTTTCAAGGGAAGGACGGGGTCTGCCGCCGTGCGGCCGGACCCCCAAGATGTCCGTCACAGGGCGCGGATGCGGGCAGCCCCAACAAAAGGAAGCGAGGAAGTGAGGAAGATCAGAAGAGCGGCATGGACAAAGGACTGTGCTCTCCCCTTTCCGCACTTCCTAACTTCCGCTCTTCCAATCCTCGCGAACGCAGCGCCTGCAAACAACCATCAGCCGGACAGCGGGATGCGCATCGGTCAGCGGCTCATCGGTACCCCTCCGCCACCACGGGGCCGTATCCCAGGCCCACGTCGACGGTCACGCTCGTCCGGTAGGCGTCGTTTCGCCCCGTGATCGTCGCGTCGTACCGCAGG
>MVQS01000266.1 GCA_002067855.1 Syntrophaceae bacterium PtaB.Bin038 | reverse complement strand
GTCGCCCGTCACGACGATGGGCCGCTGGTTGAAGCAGGTGTCCTGGTTGGTGCGCTGGTACTTGGTCAGGTTGTAAATGTCGACCCCGGTGTCGAAGCTCCCCCGGTCGGCCTCGTCGCACTTGACGACGATCCGCTCGGCATCGACGCTCTCCACGACGCCGCCGCGCCTGGCCGTCACGACGGCGCCCGAGTCCTTGGCCACCACCGGCTCCATCCCGGTGCCGATGAGCGGCACCTCGGGCTGCAGCAGCGGCACGGCCTGGCGCTGCATGTTGGAACCCATGAGCGCGCGGTTCGCGTCGTCGTGCTCCAGGAAGGGGATGAGGGCCGCGGCCACGGAGACGAGCTGGTTCGGGGAGACGTCCATGAGCTCCACCTCCTCGGGCACGACGGTGACGAACTCGCCGCCCCGGCGGGCGTAGATGAGGGGCTCCGTGAAGCGTCCCTTGGCGTCCAGGTCGGCGTCGGCCTGGGCGATGATGAACTTCTCCTCCTCGATCGCCGTGAGGTACTTGATGTCGTTGAGGACGCGGCCGTTCTCCACTACGCGGTAGGGGGTCTCGATGAAGCCGAACTCGTTGACCCGGGCGTAGGTGGAGAGCGAGACGATGAGGCCGATGTTGGGTCCTTCCGGCGTCTCGACGGGGCAGATCCGGCCGTAGTGGCTGTTGTGGACGTCGCGGACCTCGAATCCCGCCCGCTCGCGCGTGAGGCCGCCGGGGCCCAGGGCCGAGAGCCTGCGCTTGTGGGTGATTTCGGACAGGGGGTTGGTCTGGTCCATGAACTGCGACAGCTGGCTCGAGCCGAAGAACTCGTTGACGACGGCCGACACGGGCTTGGCGTTCACGAGGTCGTGGGGCATCATGGTCTCCACGTCCTGGAGGCTCATCTTCTCCTTGATGGCGCGCTCCATGCGGATCAGCCCGATGCGGTACTGGTTCTCGATGAGCTCGCCCACGGAGCGGATGCGGCGGTTGCCCAGGTGGTCGATGTCGTCGACGCTGCAGTCGCCCTCGCCGAGCTTGAGGTTGATGAGGTAGCGGACGGCCTCGAGGATGTCCTCGTCGCGCAGGGTCGTCACGTCGGCGGGCACGTCGAGCCTCAGCTTGTAGTTCATCTTCACGCGGCCCACGTCGGAGATGTCGTAGGTCTCGGGGTCGAAGAAGAGGCTCTTGAAAAACCGCCTGGCCGTCTCCGGGGTCGGAGGGTTCGAGGGGCGGAGCCTGCGGTAGATCTCTATGATCGCCTCCTCGCTCGACTCGATCTTGTCGATCAGCAGGGTCTCCATGATGGAGGCGTTCGTGCGGTCCTCGTCGAGGTGGATGAAGAAGAGCTCCTGCACCCCCCTGGCTTTCACGGTCTCGAGGCGCTCCTTCGTGAGCTCCTGGTTGCAGCGCACAAGCACCTCGCCCGTGGCGGGGTCGACGACGTTGCGGGAGAGCACCTTGCCCGTGAGGTAGTCCTCGCCGACGGGGATGCGCTTGATCTTCAGCTCGTCGAGGCGCTTGAGGGCGAGCTTCGTGATCTTGCGGCCCTTCTTGACGAGGACCTCGCCCTTGGGCTTCGCCTCGATGTCCTCGGGGGCCTTCTCGTTGGCGAGGAAGGGCCCGATGTCGAGCCAGACCCTGTCGCCCTCCAGGGTGACCCTCTCGATGGGGTAGAAGGTGTTGAGGATGTCCTCCGTCGTGTGCCCCATGGCCTTTAACAGGATCGTGACGGGCATCTTGCGGCGGCGGTCGATGCGCACGTAGAGCAGGTCCTTCACGTCGAACTCGAAGTCGAGCCACGAGCCCCGGATGGGGATGATGCGCGCCGAGTAGATGAGCTTGCCGCTGGCGTGGGTCTTCCCCTTGTCGTGATCGAAGAAGATGCCCGGCGAGCGGTGCAGCTGGCTGACGATGACGCGCTCGGTGCCGTTGACGATGAAGGTGCCGTTCTCGGTCATGAGCGGGATCTCGCCGAAGTAGATCTCCTGCTCCTTGATGTCCCGGATGATCTTCTGCTCGCTCGTCCGGTCGGCGTCGAAGACGACGAGCCTCACCACGATCTTCAGGGGCGCCGCGTAGGTCAGGCCCTTGGCGATGCACTCCTTGACGTCGTAGCGGCTCTCGCCGATCTTGTAGCTGACGAATTCCAGGGAGCACTTCCCGCTGAAGTCGCTGATGGGGAAGATGCTCCGGAAGGCCCCCTGGAGCCCGACGTTGGCGCGTTTCTCGGGCTGCACGTCCTTCTGGAGAAACTTCTCGTAGGACTTCATCTGGATGTCGATCAGGTTCGGGACGTCGATAATCTTCTGGATCCGACCGAAATTCTTCCTGAATTCACGCATCATGTTCGCTACTTCCTCAACAAAATGGACCACCCCGTCTGCGTTTCCGGGCTTCCCCCGGCCCGCCTCGCAGGCCGCACCGGGAACCGGGGCCCTTCCGGCGCGGCCGGATGGGCCCTCCCTTCCCCGATTCGTGGGAACCCGTGACGCCACGGGGAGTCATGGTGGGTTGCCTTACGATCAAATTGCCTTACTTGATCTCGACAGTGGCGCCAACGGCCTCCAGCTTCTTCTTGATCTCGTCGGCTTCCGCCTTGGCGATGCCTTCCTTGACGGGCTTGGGCACGCCTTCGACGAGG
>MVQS01000265.1 GCA_002067855.1 Syntrophaceae bacterium PtaB.Bin038 | reverse complement strand
TGCGCGAGTACATGTCGCTCTACCCCTACGGCTGCCTCGAGCAGAAGATCTCGAAGGCCGTGGCCCTTCGCGACAGGGCGCTCTGGAAGGAGCGGATGCGCGAGCTTCCGGCCTACCTCGACGGCGAAGGTCTTCTGAAGTACTTCCCCCTCATGCGGACGGGAAGCGACGTGCTGACGGCCTACGTGATGGCCATTGCCCACGAGGCGGGCTTCGAGATCCCGGCGGCCCTCCGGGACCGCATGGCGGAGGGTCTCGCGGGCTTCGCGGAGGGGCGCATCCGGCGCTCGAGCGACCTGGCGACGGCGGACCTCGCCGTCCGCAAGGTGGCGGCCGTCGAGGCCCTCTCGCGCTACGGGAAGTCGAAGGCGGCCCTGCTCGCTTCCGTGGCCGTCGAGCCCCATCTCTGGCCCACCTCGGCCGTGATCGACTGGATCGGCCTGCTGAAGCGCACGGCCGACATCCCCGACCGTGCGAAGAAGCTCGCCGCGGCGCAGCAGATCCTTCGCTCGCGCCTGAACCTGCAGGGCACGGCGATGGGATTTTCCACCGAGAGGGCCGACGGCCTGTGGTGGCTCATGGTCTCGCCCGATGTCAACGCCGTGCGCACCCTGCTGGCCGCAACCGACCTCGAGGGCTGGAAGGAGGACGCCCCTCGCATCGCCAGGGGGGCCCTGGGCCGGATGAAGCAGGGGCACTGGGACACGACGACGGCGAATGCCTGGGGGACGCTCGCCTTCGAGAAGTTCTCGGCGGCCTTCGAGAAGGCAGAGGTTTCGGGGAAGACCACGGCGTCGCTGGGGTCGAAGTCCTCTTCGGTGACCTGGGGCTATTGGGAAACGCCCGGAGGAGGGACGGTGCGCTTCGACTGGCCCGACAGGAAGGAGACCCTCGCGCTGGGCCACGAGGGGGGCGGCGCCCCCTGGGCGACGGTCCAGGCCCTTGCGGCCGTGCCGCTCCGTAAGCCCTTCTCGAGCGGCTACCGGATCAAGAAGACCGTGACGGCCGTGGAGAAAAAGGTCAAGAGCTTCTGGAGCCGCGGCGACGTGGTGCGGGTGCTCCTCGAGGTGGAGGCCCAGTCGGACATGACCTGGGTCGTCCTGAGCGACCCCATCCCGGCGGGCTCGGCCGTCATCGCCGTGGGCCTCGAACCGGGCCGCGGGAAGAACGCGGGCCGCGCGCAGGAGGCCTACGTCGAGCGCGCCTTCGAGGCCTGCCGGTTCTACTACCGCTACGTCCCGAAGGGGACCTGGAGGACGGGCTACACGCTGCGCCTCAACAACGAGGGCACCTTCCAGATGCCGCCCACCCGGGCCGAGGCGCTCTATGCACCGGAGATGTTCGGCGAGATCCCGAACCCGACGCTGTCGGTGAATCCGTGACGCGCGGCGATCCCCTTTCAATCATTCAAAACTCAAAACTCATAATTCAAAACTGTCTGTACGAACAGACGGAAAAGACCTGTGACCCGCTTTTCACTCCGAGGCTGGAAATTCGCCCTTGCCGCCGTCTTCGTCGGCGCCGCCGCCTTCCTCTGCGCGCTTGCCGCGGGGCTCTTCCTTTCCGGGCCTGCGCCTCCTTCCTTTGACGAGGTGCGCGCCGCGCACCGCCTCTCCGACGCCGTGCTCATCGACCGGCACGGCAGCGTGATCCACGAGTTGCGCGTGGACCCGACGGGCAGAAGGCTCGACTGGGTGGCCCTGGCCGACATCTCGCCTGCGCTTTGCAGTGCCGTCATCGCCGCCGAGGACAGGCGCTTCCGCGACCATGGAGGCGTCGACTGGGTCGCCCTGACCGTCTCGACGCTGCGTCACGCGCTCCGGGGCGGATCCCGGGGCGCGAGCACGATCAGCATGCAGCTCGCCTCGCGACTCGACGCGGCCGCGACGCCCCGCGCCGCAAAGAGGAACTGGCGCGAGAAGCTGCGGCAGATCTCGGCGGCCCTCGCGCTGGAGCGCTCCTGGTCCAAGGACGAGATCCTCGAGGCCTACCTGAACCTCATCACGTTCCGGGGGGAGCTGCAGGGGATCGCCGCCGCGTCACGGGGCCTCTTCGACAAGGACCCCTCCGGCCTCGGCGAGGCGGAGTCGCTGCTGCTGGCCTCGCTCATCCCCTCGGCCCGAACGTCCGCAGAGACCGTGGCGCGCCGGGCCGCCAGGCTGGCGGAGCGGACCGGTTCCGCGTCGCGCGCGGAGGACATCGCGGCCCTTGCCGCCGAGGCCCTCGGCCGGCCCTACCGGATCCGCCCCCGGGTTGCGCTCGCCCCGCACGTGGCGAGGATGCTGCTTGCGGGCGAGGCGGGACAGCGGGCGCAGTGCACGCTCGACGGGGAGCTCCAGGGGTTCGTGCTGGAGGCGCTCAACCGCCAGCTTTCGCAGCTCGCGGACAGAAACGTGCGCGACGGGGCCGCCCTCGTCGTCGACAACGCCACGGGCGAGATCCTGGCCTATGCGGCCAACCAGGGCAGCACCTCGACCGCGCCCCACGTGGACGGCATCCGGGCGCTGCGGCAGGCGGGCTCCACGCTCAAACCCTTCCTCTATGGCCTGGCCATCGAGAAGCGTTTCCTGACGGCGGCCTCCATCCTGGAGGATGCGCCCCTGCAGATCCCCACGGCGGGCGGCCTCTACGTGCCGGAGAACTACGACCGGGAGTTCCTCGGCCCCGTGAGCCTGCGGACGGCCCTGTCGGCCTCGCTCAACATCCCCGCCGTGCGGACGCTGATGCTCGTGACGCCCGATGCCTTCGTGGAGCGGCTGCGGGCCCTCGGGGTGGAAAGCCTCGACCGCGAGGCGGACTACTACGGCTACTCGCTCGCGCTGGGCTCGGCCGACGTGACCCTCCACGAGCTGGTCAACGCCTACCGGACGCTCGCCAACGGGGGGCGCCGGGGCAGGCTCAGGATCGCCGCAGGCGATGCGGCGGAGAAGACCGTGCCCGTCATGGACGCGAGGGCCGCCGGGATCGTCTCGGGCATCCTCTCGGACCGAGAGGCCCGCAGCGCGACCTTCGGCCTCGAGAACCCCCTGGCCACCCGTTTCTGGACGGCCGTGAAGACCGGCACGAGCAAGGACATGCGCGACAACTGGTGCGTGGGCTACTCCGAGCGCTACACCGTCGGGGTCTGGGTGGGCAACTTCCCGGGCGGGCCCATGTGGAACGTCTCGGGCATGACCGGCGCCGCCCCGGTGTGGCTCGACATCATGAACCACCTCCACCGGCGCACCGCCTCGATGGCCCCCAGGCCCCCGGCGGGCATCGTCGCACAGCAGGTGAGCTTCCGGGACAGCCTCGAGCCCCCGCGGACCGAGTGGTTCATCGAGGGGACGGAGCCGCAGGGGGAAATCGCCGTCGAAAGGAACCACGTCGCGGCCCGGATCGTCTACCCACAGCCCGCAACGATCATCACCCTCGACCCGGACATCCCCGCCGAGCTGCAGCGGGTCTCCTTCGTCGGGCGCTTCGCCGGCGACACCCACGAGTGGCGCCTCGACGACCGCGCCCTCGGCTCCTCGGCCACGCTTGCCTGGAAGCCCGAGCGCGGCCGGCACGTGCTGACCCTCGTCGACCGGGAGGAACGTGTGGCCGACACGGTCACCTTCGTCGTGAAATGACCCGCCCCGTTATTCAGTCTGCAGTTTACCGTACCGCCGTTGCGATTGATCTTCGTGATCAGGTGTCTCAAGATTAGGCTCAACGGTTCGCGGCTTCTCCCGCATGCACCGTATTGTCGAAGCTTTCGATGTTGCGAATGTTGACCCGGAAACGTATCAACCTCAAGAATCTTTTACTCGTGGCGCCCGACACCCATAGGCGCCGGCTTGACCGGCTCCGGAGACTTCCGGGCGCCATGGAAATGCTACTGCCGCGAGTTCTTTGCTTCGTATCGTGCACGAAATGGTCTCCAGGCTTGGAGGGGGGACGGGGGCACCGGAGCTCTGAATCACTTTGCTGAGCTAGTCCATCAATATCGTGTAAAGCTTTCCGACATTTTCTTTTTTTCATAATACATGACTCGATTCAAGCAATTACAGCGCTGTTGGCAGTTCATGACGCGCGCTCCTGTCGAGATTGCTTACAATTTAAAATCTCCGGCATAATCAAATTGAAAGAGAAATCAATTAGTTGCGGACTGGCATTGATATTGCTAATTTTTTTGTTCACGGCTTACGAGACATTTCTTAACAGTCCGAATCAAGATGATATGCCTTGCAGCAAGCTGCGAGGTACCCCCTGCCGAAGGACCCACGCTTAGGGCAAGTTGCAATTTATCCAACAGGCAATGAATAGAATCAAGACAGAGTGACAACGATAAGCGGTCTTCACCGGACTCGATTTAACGGGCAATAGTCAGCGAAAAAGAGGAGGTAGGCGTCTCATGCATTTAAGATTCGCGCTGGCATTGGCTTGTGTGCTCATTCCCGTCATGTCCCAAGCGGCATTTCTGACAGAGGCTGACCTTCCGGGTTCGGGCCAGACGTTGGATATTACGGAAAATTCACAGATTCTTATTTCCAATTCTGTTAATTGGGGCGGCGGCACGATCCGCATCACCAGCGGCGTAACGGTAGAATTCCTAAATAACGCCGGCATACAAGGTACCGGATACATCGAAAACGCGGGAGGCCAGTTCAACCTCGTGTCCAACGGTGACATCAACGGGAGCTTTGATGTCAGAAATACCGGGCAGGGGACCTTCAGTTTCACAAACTATGCATCCCTTCTGGCGGATCTCAACTTTATCACGCTAGGGGCGACAACCACGTTCCAGAACTTCGGCTCTGTTTCGGGAACTCTCAATGTTGTTGATCAGCTTGATGAAACCAGCATTGTGAACTACGGAAAGATTCTCCTTGCCACTTTGAACCTTACCGCCAACGGGGCAATGGGACGGATTCGATTTTTCAACAATGGCCTCATCACCGATACGGTCGCGAACAACGATGCCAACTATGGGGGAGGAATAACCTTTGACAATACCCTCGGCGCGGCAGACTTCGATTCTCTTAGCGTCAATGCTTCAGGTGCTTCCCATGGCGTGTATTCTTCCTTCCTGATGCTTTTTAATGATGAGGTTTCGGCCGACGAACTCCGGGTGTACGGGCAATTGCAGGATGCAGCTTTCCTTACATCCGGCAATGATAAAATATTTGTCAACCCTTCCAGCGGATCAAGTCAGGTCGCCTTCAATCATGTGACTCCCGTACCCGAACCATGCACCATTCTACTTTTCAGTCTGGGGCTTATTTGCCTGGCAGGTGCTCGGAAAAAGTCTGGTATCTGACACGGCATTGAATACACTCATTCATCGGAAATCAGGCAGGGCTTGCGATGGCCCTGCCTTTTGTTGCTAGTCAACAATATCCGTATCCCGCCGCCATGATTCGCTTGGTGGATGTCACACCCCGGGAAAACCCTCTCGAGCTTGATCACGATGATCTGCGGGCGAGGATGTTGTCGCTTTTGACCGTGGGAAAGGCACCTATCGAGGAGTCGCCAGTCCATGAGCCCTGATCCCACGGGGCCTTCTCGCCGCACCGGTTAATCACCCGCGCGAGGATCGCCTCAGCTGCGAGATGCGGGTTTACGATAATATGCGGCGCTCTTGGATGAGTGTGCCCACATCCTCAACCCGATGTCACAGGAGTTCCCATACCATCCTGACAAGATCAAGGCTTCGTTCCTCACGTCCTATGACCGCTTCAATCAAATAAACGCGAGGCGCCGGCGGAACGAGCTGCGTCATCCGGTTCTCTGAGCACCTGTCTGCGTCGCAGATCCATTTCTGTACGTATGGCATCTTCACTGCAAAGTCTTCATCGAGACTGGCCGACACGGTCACCTTCGTCGTGAAATGACCCGCCCCGCCCTATCCACAGGCGCAACGTCCGTATCGGGCTAATACTTATTTCGTAGTAGCGCTAAGAATCGGTTCGGAGAAAAAAATCACCCGACCGCCGTATTGTGTTTCCCGCCCGCATTCCCTAGTATTTCACGCGGGCAGAGGCCAGGCCGTCTTTCATCACCCGGAGAGAGACACCCTGGAGGGGATCAAGGAAGAGAGTCATTGAAACGCGGCCTCATCGATCTGTACGGTCCGGCCTCTGTCCCGGTGCCGGGCATCCTGCACGGATCGGATGGTGCGCGAACCCGCTGCAGAGCCTGACGGCCCGTCGAACGAGATGTTCTCGCCCCGGGTTCGCCCGGGCCATCCCCTGGGGGAATCTCCCTTTTTTGGAAGGAGGGGGGGAGGTTCCCCTATTTTATTGCCTGCCTCCGAACCGCCAGATAGTTTTTGACAGAAACGATTCCGTCCTTTTATACTTGCCCAAAAGAAGCCATCGCACCGGCGGCCGCGAATCCACGGTCAATTCGAGACAAAGGGGCAGCCTGTGACAAGGACAAGCCGATGAGAAGAGGCGGACTCCAGAGAAGAGCCCCTGTCCGTTGTGCGCAACGGAAAGCGGCGGGTGCGCGAGCCTCGCTCATCCACAAGCCGGGCTTGACGGCCTTTCTTCTGTCGGCAGTCGCCGCATGGGTCCCTTGTCTTGCCCTGTCGACTTCAGCCTCGGCGGCCCCGCCCCAGACGCGCACGGTCACCACGGGGTCACTCCAGATGACCGGGTTGGGCGGGGGGGCGGCAACCGTGACGCTGACCACCGGCCCGCTTCAGATGACCGGACTGGGTTCGGGGTCGACGGAGGTGAGGCTGACCAGCGGCACGCTCCAGATGACCGGGTTGGGCGGGGGAGCTGCGGCAGTGACGCTGGCCACCGGCCCGCTCCAGATGACCGGACTGGGTTCGGGGTCGGCGGAGGTGAGGCTGACCAGCGGCGCGCTCCAGATGACCGGGTTGGGCGCGACAGGGACAGGGGTGCGCGTCACCACGGGGGAACTCCGGATGACGGGGTTCGGGTTGTAAGCGGAGACATCCAGAGGAGGGCAAGATGAAACCGTC
>MVQS01000264.1 GCA_002067855.1 Syntrophaceae bacterium PtaB.Bin038 | reverse complement strand
CCTCTCGTCAAGTTCACCCCCCTGGGGGAGCCCCCTTTCGTGGGGCTGCCGGAGGATCATGATCGGTAAGCCTTCGATCGCGCCCCGGCCGTTCCGGCCCGCCCTGCGCATTCCCTTCAATCGGCCCAGTTTCGAGGGGAAGGAGCAGGTCTACATCGCTCAGGCCATTGCGAACGGCCACATCTCAGGCGACGGGCCCTTCACGAAGCGCTGCCAGGCATTGCTGGAAGAGGCCCTCGGCGCCCCCCGGGTGCTCCTGACCACCTCGGGCACGCACGCCCTCGAGATGGCGGCCGTGCTCCTGGACATCCGGCCCGGCGACGAGGTGATCGTGCCGTCGTTCACGTTTGTCTCGACCGCGAACGCCTTCGTCCTGCGCGGCGCACGGCCCGTCTTTGCCGACGTCCGGCCCGACACCCTCAACCTGGACGAAACGCGGCTCGAGGCTCTCGTCACGGATCGGACCCGGGCGATCGTCCCCGTTCACTACGCCGGGGTGGGCTGCGAGATGAGGGCGATTGGGAAGATCGCGGCCCGCCACGGCCTCACCGTCGTGGAAGACAACGCCCATGGCCTATTCGGGACCTACCGGGGACGCTGTCTCGGGACGTTCGGGTCCCTGGGCGCGCTGAGCTTCCACGAGACGAAGAACTTTTCCTGCGGCGAGGGAGGGGCGCTCATCGTGAACGACCCCGCGCTGGCGGAGCGCGCCGACGTCGTCCGGGAGAAGGGGACCGACCGGGCCCGCTTCCTGGAAGGGCGGGTCGAGAAGTACACCTGGGTCGACATCGGGTCGAGCTGGCTGCCGTCGGATCTCCTCGCGGCGTTCCTGTTTGCCCAGCTCGAGGCGAAAGAGCGCATCCTCGAAAAACGCAGGCGCGTCTGGGAACGTTACCACGAGGCCCTTTCGGACTGGGCAGCGGATCGCAACGTCCGCCTGCCCGTCGTACCGAGAGGCTGCCGACAATCCTATCACATGTACTACCTGATCGTTCCGTCGCCAAGAATCCGGGCGGCCCTGATCCGGCACCTGCAGAGCCACGGGATCCTCAGCGTTTTCCACTACCTGCCGCTCCATCTTTCCGATATGGGGAGGCTCTACGGCGGAAAACCCGGGGACTGTCCCGTTACCGAGCACGTCAGCGAGCGGCTCATCCGGCTTCCCTTCTACAACAACCTGGACCGCGAAAGCCAGGATCGGGTGATCCGCGCAATTCGGGAGTTCCCATGGGACGAGACGCGCTAGGCCAGGCAGCGAAAGCACGCGACGTGCCGCCCTTCGACCCCTCCGCCTACACGGGTCTTCTGGAACGGGAAGGCCGGCATTTCTGGTTCCGCGCGAGGAAGCGTCTTGTCGGGGAGCTCCTGCGGCAGATCGCCCCGCGGCTGGGCCGGGGGTTCCGCGCCGTCGAGGCCGGCTGCGGCAACGGGGATCTCCTTGGTATCCTCGAGGGGATGAGCGGTCATCCGCTCGCCGTCGGCATCGACCTGTTTCATGAGGGGCTGTTGCACGCCCGCCGCAGGGTCTCCTGCCCCCTGGTCCGGGGGGACGTCCGCGACATTGCTTTCCGTAAGCCTTTCGACCTCGTCCTGCTGTGCGACGTCCTCGAGCACGTCGACGATGACAGAGCGGCCCTGGAGAACGTTCGGCGTCTTCTCAGGCCGGGGGGCATTCTCCTCATCACCGTGCCGGCTCACCCCGTCCTGTGGAGCGCCTTCGACGCAGCGGCCGGCCACCGGCGCCGCTACACCCGGGACGCACTGGAGCTCAAATTATTGCGGACCGGTTTCTCCGTGGACTACCTGACACATTTCATGGCGCCGCTGTTTCCCCTGGTGTGGCTCAAGCGGCGTCTTGCCGGTCTCTGTCTGCCGACGGGCCGGGGCGACCTTGCCGTCGTCCCCCTCGTGAACGGGCTCCTCGAGCGCCTCCTGGCCGCGGAGTTCCCCATGGTCCGGGCCCGCCGCCGGATTCCCTTCGGGTCGTCTCTCCTTGCGCTGGCTTCCCGAAATGCCCGCCTGTGAGGCTGACCGGGGCCCGACCCTCGGCCCCGGGTGGCACCGTTCCTGCACAAGCCGAGATCGGGCGGTTTGCCCGGGGAGGAAACGAGTGTCTGCGGTGAAGCGGTCGTGAATCGGGACGGGGCGACAGGCGGAATCGCGCACGGGTTCGGCAACGACCGGCGGCTGGTCACGGTGCTGGCCTTCGTGGCGCTCTTCGCGCTCTGTTCCTATGCCCACGACGTCCTCAAGACGGTCATCGTGGAGCCGAATTTCGGGGACTTTGGGAACTACTACTTCAACGCGGGGAAGCTCAACGAGGGCGTCAACGTGTTCACCCTCACCGCCGATGAGGAACGGCGGCTGCGGCGCGAGTCCGGGCTCCCGGTCCACCCCTGCGGCGGCCCGGGGTATGCCCCGATATTCCAGTTTCTCATGGGATTTCTCGCCAGGCTCGACTTCTGGAGCGCCCTGGGGCTCTGGCTCTTTCTCAATCACGTGCTGCTGGCCTGCGTGCTCGCCGCCGTGCCGTTTCTGGCCGGGAGGGAGCCGGTCGCGTTCTTCGCAGCCGTCTTCTTCGCATTCGCATCGCAGCCGTTTCTCGAAAACATCTGCGTCGGCCAGAGCAACCTGATCGTCCTGTTCTTCCTGACCGCCGCCGCCCTCGTCACGGCCACCGGGAGGTCGAAGGCCCTCTGCGGCGCGCTGATCGCCTCCGCGCTGATCGTCAAACCCCAGTACGGCCTCGTTCTGCTGCTGTTCCTCTGGAGGAGGGACTACCGGGTCGTTGCCTCGGCGGCGGCCTGCTATGCGGCCCTGAGAATCGCGGGGGTGATGATCTACGGACCGGACGTCGAGGTGGCCTACTGGTCGCACGTCTTCATGAGGGCGACGCTCCTCGAAACGGCCAACATCTCGCTGAAAGGGGTCCTGGACAAAGCCCTTATCGGTGTGACGCACGGCGCATTCCTGTCGTCGTCGGCACATGTGACTGCCGCCCTCGTCCTCCTGGCCGCCTCGCTCAGGGTCATTCCCCGCGACGGGTCGGATCGCAGCGCCGTCAAAGGATTTGCGCTCCTGGTGTCACTTGTGATCCTGCTGGCCCCCGTCACGTACGAGCACTACCTCGTTCTCCTGTTCATCCCATTTGTCGTCGCCCTGGGCGGAGTGGAATTCCGCAGGGGAACCGCCGTCCTTTTCGTGGCTGCCTTCGGCCTCGTTTCCCTGCGATACTCCCTGGACCGTTTTCCCGTCTTCCAGTCGGGGTGGCCTGCCCTGCTCGCCTCGGGCAAGACTGCCGGCGTCTTCCTGGCCTGGTTCATCCTGTGGCGGCATCTTCGCGACACCCGCGAGAACAGTCTGCGACGGGTCCCGGCGGGAGCTGATCCCATGATGTCTAAACCACCGTTTCCCGATAGAGCGGACAGGTCCTGAACGCCTGCCCCGATGAATGCAACGAGGTTGACCCATGGAAGAGCTGAATCTCGCAGGCCTTGACGGCGCCCGGCATCGGCCGGCGCGGGGCGAACAGGTCATGACGTCGACGCGCCCCTGCATGCTGTGCGGAGATTCGCGAAGCCGGCCCGTACTGTGTCCCGGCCGATATACCTACGTCCGCTGCCTCGGCTGCGGACTGATCTTCGTCCATCCGTTCCCCGAGCCCGCCGATTTGCTTGCCTGCTACGACGACGGGGACCATTCCCCCGTCCATCCGTCCGACGATCCCAGCGGCGAGGCCGCCGTACACAGAGCTCGCTTCAGCGAGGAACTCGACCGGATCGAGGCGATCGTCCGGCGGGGACGGATTCTCGACATCGGCTGCGCATGGGGGTTCTTTCTCGACGTATGCAAGCAGCGGGGTTGGGATGTGCAGGGCGTTGAATTGTCGCACGTCGAGGCCCGCTATGCCCGGCAGCGTTTCGGCATCGACGTCTTCACCGGGCAGCTCGGGCACGCCCGGTTTCCCGATCGGCATTTCGACGCGGTCACCCTCTGGCACGTGTTCGAACACATTCACGATCCCCCGGCAACGCTTCTCGAGATCCGGAGGATTCTAAAGCCGGGCGGTGTCACCGTCATTGCCGTCCCGATACCGATCAGCGCACCGGACTATGTTTTTGACTCCATTCCCTTGCATCTTTTCTATTTCAATGAGAGCACACTCGTCAGGACTCTCCGGCAGGCGGGATTTCGGACGGTGCAGACAAGAAAAGGGGGTGGAACGGGAGGGGCTGCCCTGATGAGGAAAGCGGGCATCCGTGACCCCGGAGCATGATTTCACGCCACGTGAACCTGCTGTGGCCGCTGAAAACAATTCTCCAGCACGCGCGCTCCGCGGCGGACATGCACAGGGAAATCACCGTTTACGCCGTACCGGACGGCATGGCATGACCTGCATCGCTTCCGAACGGTGTGCCTGCAAGACTTCATCGACAACAGAAGCGCCTCGGCCATCCGGTCATTCCGCGGCTGCCGGGCAGCGCTGGCATGAGTCCATGAGCCAAGAGTTTCTTCGTTTCGCGGGCGTCGGTCTTCTGAATACCGTGGCGGGATACGTCCTGTACCTTCTGCTGCTGCGTTTCCTTCCCTACACGGTGTCTTTTTCGCTGACCTATGCAGCCGGGATCGGTATCTCCTATGCCCTGCATTCCCGCTTTGTGTTCCGACGGGCCCTGGAGTGGAACAAGGCCCTCCGCTATCCCGCCGTCTACGGGATCCAGTACGTTCTCGGCGTTCTCTTGCTGTGGGCCGCCGTAGAACTTCTCGCCGTCGATCCGCGCATCGCGGCCCTCATGGCCGTT
Source organism: Syntrophaceae bacterium PtaB.Bin038 (assembly GCA_002067855.1). Taxonomy (GTDB): domain Bacteria; phylum Desulfobacterota; class Syntrophia; order Syntrophales; family UBA2192; genus UBA2192. The sequence goes on along the minus strand of MVQS01000264.1, from coordinate 4,455 downwards.
GCGTTGACGGTTTCCGTCGTTTTCTTGATGAGCCGGCGTGTCATTCTGGGTGGACCAATGACCCGGACGGCAACGGGGGGCCCGTCGTCGGCCCGTTACCCTTGATGGCGAGTCATCCTGATCCGAGCGCTCGTGCTGGCCGCGAGCATTTCCCGACTGGTATGCTTCTTGCTCTAAAGTAGCGGGATTCACGAGATTTTCCGCACTGACGACAGGAGACCTAAGCGGCCCATGGCAGCGCATCGGGATTGCATCCTCATCGTGCTCGTCGCCGGGATCGGCGACCTGATCCTTGCCTCGAAGGGCATCCGCGCCATCAGGAACGGGTACCCGGAGGCGGAGATCCATCTTCTCACCAGCACCGACGCGGCGCCGCTCGCCCGGAATTACCCCTATGTGGACCGCGTGTGGCCTTTCCCGATCCGGGAACTCCGAGGGGACAAGGCACATGCGCTCGCCCTGCCGGGCCTCGTCCGCCGGCTTCGAAGATTCCGGTTCCGGATGGCGGTGAATCTCTACAGCGTCGAGTCCGTCGCCGGGGCCCTCAAGATGGGGCTGCTGTTCCTGGCGATCCGAGCATGGCATCGGGCCGGCCATGACCGGCACGGCTTCGGCCTCTTTCTCTCGAAGCGGATCGCGAAGGGGGCTTTTTCGGAGCGGCATTTCTCCGAGTCCATCCTGGAGGCAGCCGCGGCGGCGGGTGGGATTCCCGACGGCGGGGGGGTGGACGTGTACTGGGACCGTGCCGTCGAGGCCCGCTGGAACGGGTTCTTCTCGGATCTTGACGAGGCGCCGGGGGCACCCGTCGTGGGCATCAATCCGGGAGGCGACCGTTCGCTCAAGCGATGGGATCCCGCGCGGTACAGCCGTGTGGCCGACCGGCTGGCCGAGAGCGAGGGGGCAAGGATCATCCTTCTCGGCGGTCCCGCGGAGACGCGGATCGCCGGCGCCATCGCGCGGGGGATGCGGTATCCGGCAGACAACCTGTCGGGGAGGCTGAGCCTCGATGACCTGGCCTGCGTCATCAGCCGTCTGGACCTGCTTGTGACCAACGACAGCGGACCCATGCACATCGCCGCCGCGGCGGGCACGCCGCTGGTGGCCTTGTTCGGTCCCGCCCGGCCCGGGCAGTTCGGTCCCTGTGCCGCGCCAGGCCGCAGCAGGCTCATCTGGCACGAAATCGATTGCCGCCCCTGCCGGCAGGACCGATGTCCGCGGCCCCGCTGCCTGGAACGGATCACGACCGAGGAGGTCTTCGAAGACTGCCGCAGCCTTCTCGCGGCCAGGCCGCACAGGAAAGAGGCCATCACCATGGGAGGGCATTCATGAGCACGGTCAACCCGGCCATCCGGGCCGGATTCGAGAGGGTCTTCATCGAGCTGCCGATGAAAACGGTTTGCTACCTGGAGTGCCGAAGGGCAATGCGCCATCTACGGAACGTGGCTGGCTTCGAAGCTGCGCTGGATAAGGTCTTCTCTCCCGCCATGCGGTTCATTCGGCCCCTGCAGAGCCGGGTGGAACTCGGGGCGTTGCTCGGGGAAGTCAGTCGACTCAGACCGTCTGCGGTGGTGGAGATCGGCACGGCCTCCGGGGGGACGCTCTTCATGCTCACGCGGGCGGCCGCGGATGACGCGACCCTCGCCAGCATCGACCTCCCGGGAGGGGCCTTCGGGGGCGGCTACCCGCTGTGGCGGGCCCCGCTGTACCGCTCCTTTGCGAAGTCGGGCCAGCGTGTGCATCTGCTGCGCAGGGACTCGCACGACCCGTCCACCCTCGAGGCGCTGAAGGGCGTGCTCGGTGGCCGGAGCGTGGATTTCCTGTTCATCGACGGGGACCACACCTACGAGGGGGTCAAAAGGGATTTCGAGACGTACCGGTCGCTCGTGCGCCCCGGCGGCATGATCGGCTTCCACGACATCGTCCCCCACTCCGCCGAGAGCGGCTGCGAGGTAAACCGCCTCTGGAAAGAGATCCGCGGTTCCTTCGATTCCGTGGAGTTCGTGGAGAACTGGCGGTCGCAGTTCGGCGGTATCGGCCTGCTCCGGTCGTATCAACCCGCAACGCATTGACGGAACGCCATGGGCCAGCGCGTGAAGATCGCCGCCGTCATCGTCACCTTCAACAACCCCGGAATGCTTCGGGATCTCCTGGAGGACCTGCTGCGGCAGAGTCTCCGGCCGCACCGCGTCGTCATCGTGGACAATTCCACGAGACGCGGGGCGAATTACCCCCCCCTGCCGGCGCCGAAAATAGAAACCGTGCAGATGGCGGCCAACGAGGGATCCGCCGGCGGCTTCCATGAAGGACTGCGACGGGCCTTGGAAGGGGGGAGCGATGCCATTCTGACCCTCGACGACGACGTCCGGATGCCCGCCGATGCCCTGGAAGCGCTCTACCGGGGTCTCCGGGATCTCGAGGAGCGCGAAGGCTGCGTGGGCGCCGTGCGGGCCGTCGGCCCGAACCACCCGGACCCTGCTCCCACCCCGATTGCGTGCTTCGCCTGGCGGGGAACGCTCATGAGGGCCGAGGCGGCTCGGCAGGCGGGGCTTCCCCGGAAGGACTACTTCCTCTACGCCGACGACGCGGAGTACGCGCTGCGCATGGCCGCCTGCGGATGGCGCTTCTTCTGGGTCCCCGGCAGCCTGATCGTGGAGACGCGGAAGGACGACAAGCAGACCCTGCGCGTGTTGGGCCGCGAGGTGTCCTGCTATGCCGAGGCGTACCGGTTCTACTACGCCGTGCGAAACTCCATCCATGCCTTCCGCATGCACGGGCGACGGGCGGAACTGAGGAGCACCCTGGCCTACGCCGTCAAGATGGCCCTCCTGCTGTCGTTCGTCCGCACGGGCGAACGCGGAAGGGCAAAGGCGATCCTGCTGGGCGTGCACGACGGTTTCCGGTCCAGGCTCGGGAAGCGTGCGGAGTATCACCCCGCCGAGACCCCGGCCGAAAGAGTGCTGCGACCCTCGGAGGCCCGGCGATGAACCAGCCCGCCGAGTCCCGCCGGTGTCCCTACTGCCTGAAAGGGGCATCCTCCGGACTCGCCGTGGGCGGGCGGCGGTTTTTCCAATGTTCGAACTGCCGGCTCGTGTTCCGCGACGGCCTCGATGTGCCGGAAACCGCCGTCGAGGAACGCCGTTATTACGAGGACGATTATTTCCGGGAGCTGGCCTGGGATCAGCTGGAGGGCTACCGCGACGGCATCTACCGCGAGGCGCTGGACCGGGTCGAGGGGCAGGTGAGCCGCGGGCGGCTGCTCGACGTGGGCTGCGGCTGCGGGTTCTTCCTCCGCGAGGCGCTGAATCGGGGCTGGGACGCGGTGGGAATCGATCCTTCGCGGGAGTCGATCGATTACCTTCGCAGGACGATCGGGAATGCGGGCTTTCAGGGGACCCTCGAGGACGTCGACCCGGGAGAGCCCTATGACGCGGTAACCATGATCAATGTGCTCGACCATCTTGCCGAGCCCTGGGAGGCCGCGGGGCGGGCGGCCGGGCTCCTGAGGCCGGGGGGGCTTCTCTACATCCGGGTGCCCAACGGCCCGTTTCACGTGGCCCTGTTCCGCCTGCTCGAGACCTGCGGCCTCCAAAGCAGGGCCGGGCGGGTCGTGGTGTTCCACAACTATGCCCTGTCGGCGGCCTGGCTCGCGGGGATGCTCGCCGACCGGGGGTTCGCACCGATCGAGATCCGCAATGCGGGCCTTTCCGAATTCAGCGGGTATCGCCGGCACACGGGACGGACGAAAGCCCTGCGCACGTTGCGGCGGGCGGTGTGGCACGGGGCGAAGACCGCCGAGCTTCTCAGCGCCGGCAGGCTCCTCTGGGGGGCCTCCCTGGAGGTGACGGCGCGCAGAGCAGGGGGAACGGACTGAAGGGCATGTGCGGGATCTGCGGGGCGGTAACGACAAACGGCAGCCGGATCGACGAGGCGGTCCTGCGGCGCATGACGGACGTCATGACCCACCGGGGCCCCGACGAGTCGGGGGTCTACCTGCGCCGGGCGCCCGGGCCGTCGGTGGGGCTCGGCCATCGCCGGCTCTCCATCATCGATCTCTCCGAGGCGGGCCGGCAGCCCCTGTCCAACGAGGACGGCACCGTGTGGCTCGTCTTCAACGGCGAGATCTACAACCACCCGGAGCTCCGCAGGGAGCTGGAGGGCAGGGGCCACCGCTTCCGCTCGAACACCGACAGCGAGGTCATCGTCCACCTCTACGAGGAGGAGGGGGAGGCCTGCGCGCGGCGTCTCGCGGGAATGTTCGCCTTCGCCGTGTGGGACGGGAGGAAGGAGACGCTCGTGCTGGGCCGCGACCGCATCGGCATCAAGCCCCTGGTTTATTGGCACGGCGGCGACACGTTCCTCTTCGCCTCCGAGATCAAGTCGATCCTGCAGCACCCCGGCGTGGAGAAGCGGATCGACTGGCAGGCCCTCGGGCTCTACCTCACGTTCAACTACATC
>MVQS01000263.1 GCA_002067855.1 Syntrophaceae bacterium PtaB.Bin038 | reverse complement strand
AATGATTCCGAACAACGCTTGCACCCCCCGTATTACCGCGGCTGCTGGCACGGAGTTAGCCGGTGCTTCCTCTGATGGTACCGTCAAGGATGGACGATATTCACCCCCACCCATTTCTTCCCATCTGACAGAGCTTTACGACCCGAAGGCCTTCCTCACTCACGCGGCGTTGCTGCGTCAGGGTTTCCCCCATTGCGCAAGATTCCTCACTGCTGCCTCCCGTAGGAGTCTGGACCGTGTCTCAGTTCCAGTGTGGCTGGCCATCCTCTCAGACCAGCTAACCATCGTTGCCTTGGTAGGCCATTACCCTGCCAACTAGCTAATGGTACGCGGGCTCATCCTCCGGCGAAAGCTTGTAAACAGAGGCCTTCTTTGAAAGACACTCCGCAGAGCGTCAGTGTTATCGGGTATTAGCCCGCCTTTCGGCGGGTTATTCCTGACCGGGGGGCAGATTACCCACGCGTTACTCACCCGTGCGCCACTGTACTCATCGGCCGAAGCCGACTTTCTCGTTCGACTTGCATGTGTTAGGCACGCCGCCAGCGTTTGTTCTGAGCCAGGATCAAACTCTCCAGTTTTTATACCAGATGATTGATCTCGAATTGAGAAACTCAAAAGCGGACCCAGAAAAACATCCATCCCTGTGTTCAATTGTCAAAGACCGTTGAAAAGAGCCTATACGTTTAGTTCAAAGGCCTTCTCTTGTCAAGAACTTTTTCGGCGGAAAATAAAATCGGTTCCGCCACCGGAAAGGTTTCATTATACTCGACATAAAAGATATGTCAAGAAAAAATTCAAACTTTTTTTGGCCTGTGAGATCGTCCCCGGTGCTGTAGATGAAGGGGGCTAGCGTACGACGATGCGGAAGAACGTCTTCTTGCCTTTTCTCAGTAATATCTCACCGTTTGAATCAATATGCCACAGACCGATCTTTTCGTCAAATGTTTTTATCGGCTCCCCGTTGACATAGCCCCCGCCCTGCTCGAGGTTGCGCCGGGCCTCGCCGCGGGACCTGCAGAGACCCACCTCGTGGAAGAGCTCGAAGGCGGGTATGCCCGCCTCGCCGAACTCCTCCCGTCGCTTCTGCACGGACGGGATGGCCGACATGTCGGCCGCGGTCTTCTCGCGCGGGATCGTGCTCGACGGGAATAGCGAGGCCTCCACGGGCTTCGTCCCGAAGGCCGCCGATGCGGCCCGCCAGGCCGCGACGGCCGACTCCTGACCGTGGGTGACCTTCGTCGCCTCGAAGGCGAGCACCGCCTTGGCCTTGTTGAGGTCGGCGTCGCTCAGGTTTCGCACCTGCCGGATCTCCTCGATGGGCAGGAAGGTGAAGAGGGCCATGAACCGCTCCACGTCTGCATCCGTGGAGTTGATCCAGTACTGGTAATACTCGTGGGGCGAGGTGAGGGCGCCGTCGAGCCAGACGGTCCCCTTCTCGGTCTTTCCCATCTTGGTCCCGAGGGATGTCGTGATCAGGGGAAACGTGATGCCGTAGGCCTGTTTCCCCTCGACACGGCGGACGAGGTCGATGCCGGCCACGATGTTGCCCCACTGGTCGTTTCCGCCCATCTGCAAGAGGCAGTTCTCTTTCTGAAAAAGATAAAGAAAATCGTATGCTTGCAGAAGCATGTAGTTGAACTCGATGAAGTTCAGGCCCGTCTCGAGGCGCATCCGGTAACTCTCGGCCGCCAGCATCCTGTTGACGCTGAAGTACCGCCCGATGTCCCGGAGAAACTCGATGTACTTCAGGGGCAGCAACCAGTCGGCGTTGTTGACCAGGAGGGCCCTCCCCTCGCCGAAGTCGAGGTACTTGGAGAGCTGTTTCTTGATTGCCTCGGCGTTGGCGTCAACCTTCTCCTTGGAGAGGACCTGGCGCATCTCGGTCTTCCCGCTGGGATCGCCGATCATGGCCGTTCCGCCGCCGACCAGGGCGATGGGCCGGTGGCCCGCCCGCTGCATATGGGCGAGGGACATGATGGGGACGAGGCTTCCGATATGGAGGCTCGTGGCCGTCGGGTCGAAGCCGATGTAGCAGGTCACCTGCCCTTCGGCCAGGATCCGCCGGGCCTCGGCCTCGTCGGTCACCTGCTCGATGAACCCTCTTTCCTCCAGCACATCGTAGACGCTCTTCATAAAACAACCGCGAAGTTGAGAAGTTAGGAAGTTGGGAAGATATGAAAAAGCTGATTTTCCGAGTTTCCCAGCTTCTTGACTTCCCGATTTCTATTCCTTGAGTCTCAGATTCACCCGCTGAATG
>MVQS01000262.1 GCA_002067855.1 Syntrophaceae bacterium PtaB.Bin038 | reverse complement strand
GGGGAGAGGAAGTTCAAGGATCATGTTTTCTCACGGGAACTTCTGTTTTTACAAAAGGTGCCGGGGGCCCTGGGACCCCCGGCACCGGTTCATCTCGCAGCGATTCGGGGAGGAAAAAGGGGGAAGGTCCCCTTTTTCTCCTAGCGCTTGTCCCACGGCTTCATGGGGAATACGGGCTTCGTGTCCGCCTTCTCCGTGGGGAAGATCTTCCTGTACTTGCCGCCCTGCAGCTGGGTGATGAGGCTCAGAGCGTACTTGTTCTGGCCGCCCGGCACGAAGGCCACCTTGCCGCTCAGGGACAGCGGGGAGGGCCAGGTATTGGCGTAGAGGGTCTCGGCAACCTTGGCGGGATCGAGGCTCTTGGCCTTCTCGATCGCCTGCGCGAGCACCAGCATGGCGATCGTCTCCTGAATGCTGTCGCTGTCGTAGGGCACGCCGCCGGTCTTGGACTTGAAGATCTTCTCCACTTCGGCCACGGCGGGCATCATGCTCTGGAATTCGGGGGAGTAGGCCGTCGAGCCCATGAAGAAATCCGCGTCGGCGCCCAGCTGCTTGGCGATCACCGGGTCCTGGTAGCCGCTGCAGTAGTTGAGGGACACCTTCGGCACCCAGTTCATCTTCTTCATCGTCTTGACCATCAGGGCGTAGTCCGCACCCAGGACGGCCCCGAAGAGGGCGTCGGGATTCTTGGCCTTCAGGGTCTGGATTTCGCTGTCGAGGTTGGTGGCGCCGGGGTTGAAGGGCACGTCGGCCACGACCTGGAACTTGCCGGCGGCCGCCGCCTTCATGGCCTGCTGGGAGGCGTTCTTGCCGAACACGGAGTTTTCGTAGATGATGCCGAGAGTCTTGATGTCCGCGTTCTTCTGGGTCTTGTTGAGCCACTGCAGGACGTCGATGAACTCCTGCGATTCGATCTCATCCGTCGACGCCGTGCGGAAGAAGTACTTCATCTCCTTGCGCTGGGTCAGGGACGCGGCGCTGGAGGCCCCGCACATGAAGATCTTCTTGGCGCGCTCGGCCACGAGGCTCGCCGGCCCGCTCACCGAGCTGTTGTAGGCGCCGATGAGAGCCCAGACGCCCTCCTGGTTGATGAGGCGCTCGGCCTCGGCTTTGCCCACGTCGGGCTTGCCCTGGCTGTCGGTGTGCACGAGAACGATCTTGTGGCCGCCCAGCAGACCGGCCTGGTTCGCCAGCGGGACCTTGATGTTGGGGTGCTTGTTGTTGATGATCTCGACGGCCGTCTCCACCGCGGCCTTGCAGCGCTGGCCGGCCAGCGCGACGGGGCCCGTCAGGGGGAAGATGGTGCCGATCTTGATGACCTTTTCCTTCGACTGGGCCAGGGACTGCCCCGGGGCCGCACCCAGCATCAGGGCGACGGCCACGGCGGCCACGATCCAGAATCTCACGCGGGACTTGAACATCGGGAACCTCCTCCTTTTCATGCGTTCCATCACTGAACCGGGACGATAGTCAAAGCATCCTTATATGTCAAGGAGGTTTTCTTGCCCGATCGGGCACCCTCCCCCCTTTTTTCGCGGTTGACTTGCGCGGACCGGCGTGTATGATTTTCTTACGGCATTCCGGCACTCTCTCGTTTTACGCTCCCATTGCGTTTCGACTCCCCGCGCAGCTTGAGGACCTCCTGAAGCACGATCCGCACCCGCGGCCCGGGAGGGCGATCGGAAGCCTTTTCGGCGGGGGCCGGCAGACCCTCGGAAAGGAGGACGATTATGGACATCCGGGACGAACGATACCTCGATTATGTCGCCATGTTCCTGATCGGCATGTTGCTGCTGGGCCTCACCCTCTTCGAGGTCGCCTTGGTGGTGCTGAGCCGAAGCGGCCAGGGGTAGAGAGGACCCGTTTGCGCTCTTCATGCAGGATCATCGTGCGGACGAAGCGGAGGGTGCGGAGATGTTTGCCGGGGGGAAAAACGATGCCGGAGGAAAGCGCAGCGACGCGATGCTTTGGCTGCTGGCCTGCATCCTGATGTTCTGGATGGTGTTTATCGGGTTCATCTCGCAGGCCCGGTAGGGCAAAGGGCACAGGACACCCGCGTCCGGGTCCGTGCCGGGCGCATGGCATCGAGCCCGCTACCCGGGCAGGCCGGGCTTCCCGGGCCGCAACCCGCGTCCGGCCCGGTAAGGAGGATCGTATGGCCCCCGTGCGCGTCGCTGCCGTTCAGATGAGGGCACAGGTCGGTGCCGTCGCCCGAAACCTCGCCTCCGCCGAGGCGCTCGCCCGGGAAGCCTTCCGGCGGGGTGCCCGGTGGGTCATCCTTCCCGAGTTCTTCCCTTCCGCCGTGGCCTTCACGCCCGCCATGCTCGGGGCGTGGCTGCCGCTGGAAGGCCCCGCCCTCGATCTCATGCGCAGGCTCGCCCGCGAGCACGACGGCGTCGTGGGGGGCTCGTTCATCGCGCGGTCGGGCGGGGACTGCTACAACAGCTTCCTGCTCGTTTTCCCCGACGGCCGGTTCTTCCGCCACGACAAGGACCAGCCCACCATGTGGGAGAACAGCTACTACGTCGGCGGCTCCGATGACGGGGTCCTCGGCACGCCTGCCGGTCCGGTCGGCGTGGCCCTGTGCTGGGAACTGGTCCGCACCCGGACGGCGCGCCGGTTGCGGGGCCGGGTGAATCTGGTGGTCGGCGGTTCGTGCTGGTGGGATCTGCGCCTTCCCGTCTCTCCCGAATACAAAAGGGACCAGGAGCGGTTGCTCGACCTGCTGAGAAACGCTCCCGCCCATCTCGCGAGGATGCTCGGCGTTCCCGTCGTTCACGCCTCCCACGCGGGCGAGTTCGAGGGCCTGACCCCCGGCAACGAGGGCATGCCCTACCTCTCCCGCTACCTGGGGGAAGCGCAGATCGTCGACGGCGCCGGCCGCGTGCTGGCCCGCATGGCCTTCGAGGACGGCGAAGGCGTCATCACGGCCGAGATCGAGCCCGGAAGGGCCGCGGGGACCACGGCACCCATCCCCGAGACCTTCTGGACCGACGAGCTGCCTCCCATGGCGCTCAAGGCCTGGGAGCGCCTCAATCCGCTGGGGCGGCAGTACTACACTGAAACCTTCAGGCCCCTGCTGGAGCGCGGCACGTGATCGGAAAGGCGCCGCGTGCGGAGAGCCCGAACCCGAAGCCCCCAGGCGATTTTCTTGCGGTCTCCCGGCGAGAGATGGCCCGTCCCGCTGCGGGTGAAGAGTCATACGGAAAGGCGGAACCCCGCGGTGCCGGCTTCATTCGAGCAGGAGTGCGATCTCTTCAGCCGCCTGAACAACGACCGGCTGAAGAAGCAGGTCGCGATAGCGGCGAATGAGCATCCTGCCCCGGGCCTGCTTCCGGGCCACCGTCATTCTTCGTTGAAATTTATTCCCGTGCAGAGTAAAGAGAAAACGTTCATACGCGGGCCCCGCCTGGAAGGTGGGCGATCGTGGATTCGCGGCCCCATTGTCTCAAACGGCGGAGCAGGTACCGCCAGGCGGATGCGAGGGTTCCTGGTTGCATGTCGCACACGTGATGGAGGTCGAGGGTGAGCGTTCGGAGATTCATGTGGCGGCACTACAGGCATTACAACGCGGGCAAGGTTCTGGATGCGGCGGAGGCGTATCGCGAGTTTCTCGAGTCGGGTGGGCGCATGCTGGTAAGTCTCGCGGGGGCCATGAGCACGGCGCGGCTCGGCATCTCCTTGGCCGAGATGATCCGTCAGGAAAAGATTCACGCCGTCTCGTGCACCGGAGCCAACCTCGAGGAAGACCTGTTCAACCTCGTGGAAACCAGACGCCTTGAGCTGCCCGATTATCGTTCCCTCACCCCGGAACAGGAAAAGGACCTCTACGACAGGGGACTCCATCGTGTGCTGGACACCACGATTTCGTCGGAAGCCATGCATCAGGTGGAAGACCTCTTGGCCCGGGACTGGATGGATTGCGACCGGCAGGGCAGACGATTCTTCCCCCACGAGTTCTGCTATCGCCTGGTCCGCGATCACCGGGATGCGCTGTGTCATGCCGATCCGGCGGACAGCTGGGTCGTGGCCGCCTGCGATGCGGATCTCCCGATATTCGTGCCCGGCTGGGAGGATTCGTCGATGGGGAATGCCTTCGCCTCGCTGTGCCTCCGGGGCGTGGTGAAGAATGTCCATACCGTGCGCTCCGGCATGGAGTACATGATGGAGCTGGTCCGCTGGTACACGCGTGCGGCACAGGACGGCCCCCTCGGGTTTTTCCAGATCGGGGGCGGCATTGCGGGGGACTTTCCCATCTGTGTCGTTCCGCTGATCCGGGAGGACCTGAAAATGCGTGAAACCCCCGCATGGGGATACTTCTGCCAGATCAGCGATTCCACCACGAGCTACGGGTCCTATTCGGGAGCCGTGCCGAACGAGAAGATCACGTGGGGGAAACTGAACCCGGATACCCCACGATTCATCATCGAGTCGGACGCAACCATCGTGGCCCCCCTGATCTTCTCTTACCTTCTGGAAGATGCGGGATCGCCCCCGCGGGACGATCCTCCCTGAGCCCCTTTCCGCCGGGAGACTATCCGGTATCCTCGGGGGGATGCCGGTGATCGAGGACCTGCGCCTCCTCCCGCGGCAGCAGGGCCTTGAGCCCCGAGCAGAAGCAGGCGCACCGGAGCTCCCCCGACACCGAGGGGAAGTCCGAGGGCCGGGCCAGGACGGTGATCCGGCTGCGCAGGGACTCCGGCAGCAGGGAGAAGAACGCCTCGTGGTCCCTGTAGTAGTCGAAGGCCACGAAGATGAGCGCGTAGCCCTTGAGCCGCTCGGAGTCCAGGGCGTCCGGCGATTGCGTGATGTCGACGTGGCGGATTTCGTGATCGCCGGCGATGCGGAACAGCGCCGGGATCATCTCCTTGCGCATCGGCCCGAGCGGGCCCAGGATCAGCATCGACGGCACGTGCTTGCCCCGGTGTTTCATTTCGGGCGGGTGCAACGTCGCGATGCGCGTCATGGCTCACCTCCTTCATCGTGTAATCATACCATTTCCCGCGGTCCCATGCGATCCTGTCGGCGCGAGGGGACCGGTTCGAGGAGGCATGCCTTGGACAGGCGAAGATGGGCCGTTCCCCTGGCGGAGGGCGAGGCCGTGTCGGCCGTGCTGACCCTTCCGACCGACCGGGCAGGGATGCGCGGTACGGGCGTGATCGTCGCCCACGGCGCCGGCAACGACATGGAGCACCCGCTGCTTGCCTCCTTCGCCGACGGCCTCGCCGGGGCGGGCTACCCGGCGATGCGGTTCAATTTCCCGTACAAGGAAAAGGGGCTCAAGCTGCCCGACCCGCCCGCGAAGCTGGAGAAGGCATGGGCGGCCGCCTTCCGGGTCTTCCGGGAGGAATCCGGTGTGCATGCGGCACGCATCGTCGCCGCCGGCAAGTCCATGGGCGGGCGGATCGCATCCCAGATGGCCTCCGATGGAACACTGCCGGTGGACGGCCTCATCTTCCTGGGCTATCCCCTCCACCCGGAAGGCGACCCGTCGCGGCTTCGCGATGCCCACCTGTACCGCGTCGGGGTCCCGATGCTCTTCTTTGCCGGCACGCGGGACCGCCTCTGCGACGTGGCGACCCTGCGGGGCGTCCTCGGAAAGGTCACGGCCCCCTGGGAGCTGGAGATTGTCGAAGGGGGCGATCATTCCTTCGAGCTCCCGAGGGCCGCGGGCGTTCCGCAGCCCGATGTCTTCGCCCGCATCGTGAATACGTCGATCCGATGGCTGGAGGAGACCCTTGCCGGGAAATGACGGAAGGGAAGAGACTCCGCGGTCGCCGGGCCACCGCGCGGCCGCAATCGCACTTGCCCCCGTGTTCATCGCCCAGGGGCTCTACGTCCGGTGCGTGACGCCCCGGCTGCCCGAGCCCTCCGGCGGGCGCTGCGGCGTGCAGGGCTCCGGGCCGCCGTTGCGCCTGCTTATTCTCGGCGATTCCGCGGCGGCGGGCGTCGGCGTGGCGACGCAGGACGAGGCCCTGTCGGGGCGGCTGGCCGCCGCGCTCGGCGAGTCGTTCCTTGTCTCCTGGAAGCTGATGGCGCAGACGGGGAACAGGGCGAGGGACATCGCGTCCATGCTCGAGGCGGCTCCGCCGGAGCGGTTTGACGCAGTCGTCACGTCGATCGGGGTCAATGATGTCACGCACGGGACGGAACTGGGGGCATGGATCGGTCAACAGGGCCGCATCGCGGAGTTGCTCCGGTCAAAGTTCCACGCGCGGCATATCATCCTGTCGGGCGTTCCCCCGATGCATCTCTTTCCGGCCCTCCCCCAGCCGTTGCGGTGGTACCTCGGCGAGAGGGCGAAGCGGTTCAACGGGGCGCTGAAGGCGCTTGCGCGCTCCTGCGAGGTCTGCGAATTCGCGGCGCCGGACTTCCCCGTGGAGCCGGGGACCATGGCGGCCGACGGGTTTCACCCCGGGGCGCGGGCCTATTCCCTCTGGGCCGCCCACGTGGCGGGCATCATCCGCCGCCGCCTGCAGCAGGCGACACCCGGGCCCGCATGATGTGCCGGAGTGTGTGAACCCGCAGGACGTTCCCCGATGACCTTCGGGATGCGGACGGGCAGTCGATCACTCTTTCACGCAATCGATATACGTGAAGGCCCCGCAATATGGCCAGTTCTTGCCGGTCTCGCAGATTTTGCCGCTCGTGATGACGATCGATCTCGGCACGGCGCCGCTTGTGATCCCGTGCCCGGTCGAACGGGTAAACCCATTGCGCTTGCAGAATTCATCGGCAGCAGGCTTCCCGCAATCCTTCGCCCACGTCAAACAGCCGTCCAGCGGCACGCCGCCGATGGCAGGTTTGTCGAACCTCTGGGCTGTTCGTCGCGTCTGCTGCCTGCGATGCAATTCCTCGAGCTGCCTGTTCAGGATGGCGACGGGACGAAAGGACCTACCCTCCGCGACATCGGCGGCTCGATCGGTCAGGCTGGCATTTATTCCGGGGCAGGCGAGCACTCGCAGCCCCGGGTTTCCGAAGAGAAGCGTGTTGCCGATAGCCGTCCTGACGTTCTGAATGTTGGCCGCCAGTTGTTGATCGGTCATCTGCGGGGTCGCACGGCTCAAAAACATTTCCTGCAACGGCCCGAGAATGGGCAAGCGTTGGTCCCAGAGATGCACGCAGTATCCCGCCCAGGTTTGAGGCTCTGCGTTCGTCTTATGCAGCCTGTAAATCGCTTCGATGGCACTGTTGATGCCGTCGAATCCCTTTTGCCGTGCGAATACCCTCTCGACGTACCCTGCGTGATCGTTCTGGGCAGCGACGAGGAACGCGTGGTGAGCGTATCCGATGTGATACCCCAGGGCCCAGTACGTTTCCGAACAGGTCGAGGTTCTGTACCATTCTTTCTTGGTCGAAGTCTGAACAGAAACCCTGTTCAGGTCTTCAGCCCACGCTCTTACGGAGCCCTGGGTGAAATGGTACACGGCTCTTCGGGTGTCCTCGTCCCCCTGCTTGGCAATCCGATCCGCATGGCGATCGAGGGTTGCCAGGCGATCGACCAACCCGCTCCATGCAGGTCCCAGGCAGGAGCACAGCGTGTTGGATATGGAAATCTCGTTTCCCACCGCAAAAAGCTGCCTGATCGTGGGCTCCTCCCACAGACCGGGGATGACATAGTTCAATGTGCTGCTTGCCACACCCATTTCGACACCGGCCGCGTAGATGTGAAAACAGCAATCGAACCGCGCGGGGTCTTGACAGGCGCCCGCCTCCCGGACAATGAAGAAAACACAACAAACCACCCCCACGACGATCCCGAGCATTTGCCTGTTCATTTGAACTGCCGTCCTTTCCTGTATTTTCGCGAAGCACACCGAACGGCCTCGGGCACGATTCTTGGCCGTCAACGTTTACGAGCGCATTCTCTGCGCTCTGTGCCGAACGGCCGCGTCGCATCTCCCGTTCCCTCACGAACTTCATCCTTGATCGCCGTCAGGGCGGCCTCATGGATGGCCGCGGATCCGTTTTCGTCATGGCATTCGGTGCCCGCAGACAGGGCAACTCGATCCGCGTCATGTCGATCCCGCTCTGCGTGTCTGCATGGAGAAAAGTTGCGAAGACCGATCCCCCGTTTCGCATGCATCCGGACGGGAAGGTCCCCGCCCGGAAGGTTGTCCGCCCTACTTCGCGAGCGCCTTCAGGGCCTTCCTGTCGTTCTCCGTCTTGAAAATGAGGGTCATCTTGCCCCCCTTGGGCGGGCTCCCGTACAGGTAGTAGATGTCGATCCCGGAGGTGGCGATCTTCCGGGTCGCCTTGTGCAGCTCGCCCACCCTGTTGGGCAGTTCCAGGGCGATAGCGTCCTCGATCTCCACCTTGGCCCCCAGCTTGGCGAGCGCCTTCTTCGCCTTCGCGTTGTTGTCGGTGACGATCATGAACGACGCCTCCAGCTCCTCCCACCCGTATGCGGTGACGGCCTCGATGTTGACCTTCGCTTTTGCGAGTGCCTCCGTGATCTCCATCAGCAGTCCGACGTTGTTGGGCATTGTAAAACTGAGTTGTTTCACCTTGCTCGCCTGGGCCATGTTCCGTCCCTCCTTGATGGTGATTTCTGAAACCGTGATCCCTTTGAAACAAGAAACCCTGCCTTCGTCCGAAGGCAGGGTTTCACATTCGCTCGAACCCCCTGAATGGCCGCGCTGATTCGCTGGGTTGGAACCGACGGGTCGACATGGGATTATCTAACGGATGTGCGCGCCTGTTGTCAAGGGATGAAGCGGGCAGCTCACGGCAGAGGTGCAGGGCGGGGCGCGGGAGAGCATGAGCCTCGGGGATCAAGGGACGGGGGATCAGTCCGGATAGATCGGGCCGCAGTCGGGATCGTACCAATACCGGGCGCTCTCGGCCTTTTCGCGACCGGGCGCCTTTTTCACTTTGGGGGGCTTCGCCTTCTTTTCGTCCTTCTTCCCGCCCTTTTTCCCGTTGGGCTTCATCGTCTCGACAGGGTGCGCGAATGCATAACAGCGGGTTCTCCGTACCGGCTGCAGCAGGCCCGACGAGAGACGGGCCGTCGCAGCGAGAGTCATTCTCCGTGGGATCGATGCCCTCTTCAGCGGATGGGCAGCGAGGCAAAAAGCCCGTTCAGGGTAAAGATGGATATCGTCCGGATGTCCCCGTCCCGCTCGATCTCGTCGAGCAGGGCGTCGATCTCGTCGTAGACTTCGCCGATGTTCGTCACCCTGGCCGTGATGACGCCGAGGCTGCCTCGTTTCTCGTACAGGATGAACCGTCCGGTTTCGTTCCGTGCCCCTGCGGCAGGGAAGGAGATCCGGCCCGGGATGGGTTCAGGCTCCATCACCCTGGCCACGCGATCCCTTGCCTGTCCGGGACAGGTCTGGGTCGGGTCTTTCACCCATTCGTAGACGGTCGCAGTTTTCTTGGGCGGTTTCATGTTGTCGCTCCTCTTGATGGATTCCGGTCACCTCCCTGTAGAGCATAGGTCGTGCCCGACACCGCCTGATACGTATATATTTGAATTTATTATAATATTCCAGGATCTGGTTTTTCTCCCCGGAAAGAAAGAAGCAAATCCTTTTCATCGGCCGGAAGGAAATCCACGAAAAAACGATATAAATCAACCGGTTAAGGAAGAGAAGCGAATGCTTCGCAAGAAAGCAGATGCTTCGCTTCCGGTGCTTCCGCCCGGGGACTCGACGATCCGGGTGCACGGGCCCCGCATGCTCCTGCCGATCCCGCGTGTCCGCCGGAAATGTACGACGCTGAAAACAGGCCGGACGTCCGCCGGGCGCATCCCGAAATAAAGCCGTCGGTCACAATTTGACCGCTTATGGGGGAAACGGGCCATGTTCGTATCCCTCAAATCGCTGATGATTATCAATTACTGCTGGAATCGAGGGTGATCGTCAACCGGGCCGCTGCGGAATCCGATCATGCCCTACGTCCAATTTTTCTCGCTTTGGGGCGGCGACCGTGATAGGAAGCACTCCAATTTCACAAAAAGGGATCAACATGGCAGCAACCCTTCCATCGACCGGGATCGTCATCAGCGGCTCGGGGCTCTGGACCCCGCCGAACGTCATCACCAATGCGGAACTCGTGGCGAGCTACAACGCCTGGGTGGAGAAGTACAACGCGGAGCACGCGGCGGAGATCGCGTCAGGGAAGATGGAGGAGAAGCCGACCTCCAGCGAGCGGTTCATCGAGAAGGCCTCGGGCATCAAGTCCCGGTTCGTCTATACCCGGGAGGGCATCCTGGATATCGACCGGATGCGGCCGAAGTTCCCCGAACGGAAAGAGGAGGAGCTGAGCAACCAGGCCGAGATAGCCGTCTACGCCGCGCGCGAGGCCATGGCCGCCGCGGGGAAGACCGCCGCCGACATCGACGCCGTCATCGTCGCCTGCGCCTACACGCAGCGGGCCTATCCCGCCATCGCCATCGAGGTGCAGAACGAGCTGGGTATCGAGGGGTTCGGCTTCGACATGCTGCTGGCCTGCTCGGCGGCCACCTTCGGCCTGCACCGGGCCTGCGACAGCCTGCTGGCCGGCTCCGCGAAATGCGTCCTGGCCGTCAACCCCGAGCTGGTCACGCCCCAGGTGAACTTCCGCGACCGCGACAGCCACTTCATCTTCGGCGACGTGAGCACGGCCGTCATTCTGGAGCGGGCCGAGACCTGCACCAGCGCAAACAGCTACGAGATCCTCGGCACGAGGGCCCTCACGAAGTATTCCATCAACATCCGCTCGAACTTCGGGCACATGTCCTACGCCAACGACGTGGACCCCTTCGGGCCCGACAAGCTCTTCCACCAGTCCGGTCGCAAGGTCTTCGAGGAGGTGAGCCCCGTTGCCGCAAAACACATGAGCGACCACCTCGCGAGCCTCGGCCTGACGCCCAAGGACGTCAGGCGCTTCTGGATCCACCAGGCCAACATCAACATGAACAAGAGGGTGATGAAGCAGCTCCTGGGCGAGGAGCCGTCGGAAGACGTGGCCCCCACCATCCTCGACCGATACGCCAACACGGCCTCGGCCGGCTCCATCATCGCGTTCAACCTCTACAACGGGGATCTGAAGAAGGGCGACATCGGCGTGATCTGCTCCTTCGGCGCCGGCTACTCCGTCGGCAGCCTGGTGGTGCGCAGGCGCTGAGGGTTCGAGAGTCAGGGTGCCGTTAAGGCGGGCGGCGGCAAGAGGGGCTGGAGACGGGCGCTCCGGTCCTTTTGGGTTCAGTCACATTTTTTTCTTCATGGGGCGCGATGCGTGACCGATACGTATTGGGAGTGCGGCGGAAGACCGGAACCCGGCCTCTCCTCTGTTGAACGCAGAAACGATGAAAGGCGTTTGCCGATGAAAACGATGACTCTCCGGATTGTTGCCTGTTGTGCCGTGCTGTTCTCGCTTCCGGCCTTGAGTGATGCCCGGGCCGCCGGGTGGGAATTCTGCGAGGCCAATGCATCGGGGCACCTGTACTACGACAAATCCGGCATCGTGAAGACCGGCGACATCGCCCGGGTGCGGACGATGACCATTTTCAGCGATGAGGGCAAAGCGCGGCTGCATGCCGCCCTCCGGAAAGCGGGCCGGGCGCCCGGGAACCCGGATGCGCCGAGCTACTCGATTACGACGCAGGAGTTCGACTGCGCGGGGAAGAAAATGAAGATCACGTCCGTGACGATTTACAGCGAAAGAGGCGCAAGCATTCACTTCTCGGTGATCCAGGATTCCGGGTGGGATGACATCCGCCCCGGGACCAACGGCGGGATTCTCGGCAGCCTCGTCTGCGGCGGGCTGAAGTAGCGCCGGACGAGGTGTCCGGCCGGGCGGGTGATTCGCGCGGTCTCACATGCGGCGGCCCATGGATGCCTGCGGTTTGCATTTGCCGCTGCTGCACTGAATATCCTTCTCCGGTCTCCTCTTGATGCCCTCTTGAACAGCGCCGTATTTCACCACCTCGAAGGATTCGACCAGTTCATCCCACTGTTTATCCGTCATGTGCTGTGCCTCGACTTCTTCGCGGTTCTCCGCTGCGAATAACGCCATGAGCGGCCATAAAGGATTGTCGCCCGGGCCGGGTAGAACGGTCGCAGCCTAGTGCGGCCGCGGCATGAAGTCAAGACAAATCAATCTGCGGGGGATGCGAGGGAGGGTAGGGCATGCGAAGATCGGCCGCGAGCGGAGTGCGGAGACAGAAACTTGAGCAAAGGTCACGATTTCAGCTTGACCACGATGTTGCCGCTGATGCTGCCCGGGAACTGAGAATCGCCGGGGGGGACATCGCCCACGCGGCCGGGTGGCTTTCGGAGTTGGGCGCCTGTTTCTGTTCCGGATAAAAAATCCCGCGCGGAAACCGCAGATGTCCCACGCACTTGCAGGATCGCCCCGACAAACCATCGGCAATCGCTCCCAACAGGGTCACAAATGAATCAAGGGGTTACCCGCCTGCGGATAACCCCTTGACGTTTCTGGCGCGCCCTCTAGGGCTCGAACCTAGGACCTTTGGATTCGTAGTCCAACGCTCTATCCAACTGAGCTAAGGG
>MVQS01000261.1 GCA_002067855.1 Syntrophaceae bacterium PtaB.Bin038 | reverse complement strand
CCCATCGAACCGGAGGTGCTGCCCGACTTCTCCTGCGAGCGCTGCACGCTGCGGATGGCGGGCTCCTCGGAGTCGAACTTCTCCTCGGTCTTCTCCATCACCCGGAAGTCGAGGTCGGCGGAGATGCGCACGACGGCCTTCCCCTCGCCGACGACCTTCTCCAGCATGGAGGTGATGCGGCCCGTGAGGTCCTTCTCGACGTTCTTCTTGTACTCGATCTGGGAGTTGGACAGCTGGGCCATCTCGCCCCCCTCGGCCACCTTCGAGAGGACCTTTCCGCTCGAGTCCACGATCATGACGTCGCGGGGGCTCATCCCCTCGATGGAGCTCGACACGAGGTGGGCGATACCCTGAATCTGCGGCTCGCTCAGGGTGCGCCCGCTCTTGAGCTTCACGATGACCGAGGCCGTGGGCCTCTTCTGGTCCTCGGCAAAGAGGGACTTCTTCGGGATGGCCAGGTGCACCCGGCTCTGCTGGATCTCGTCGAGGCTGTTGATCGTACGGGTCAGCTCGCCCTGGAGGGCGCGCTGCAGGTTGAGCTGCTGGACGAACTCGGTGACGCCCAGGTTCTTCGTGTCGAAGATCTCGAACCCCACGCCGCCGCCCTTCGGGAGACCCGAGGCGGCCAGCTCGAGCCGAAGCTGCGACACCTGCTCGCCGGGCACGGAGATCGTGTCGCCGCCGGGGGAGAGCTGGTAGGGGATCTTCTTCTCCTGCAGCCGTGACGTGATCTGCCCGGCATCCTCGGCGGAGAGGTTCGTGTAGAGGACCCTGTAGTCCGGCTGGTTGATGAAGACGACGGCCAGCGCGATGCCGGCCATCGTGGCGGCCGCCGCCGCGAGAATCGTGAGCTTCCGGCCGGCCGGAAGGGACTGGAACCCCTTCCACATCTGGGAGAAAAGCTGATCCATGGGTGGTCGATCCCTCTATCCTTCAGGAGAATTTCAGTACCCGTCATCGAAGCGAGCAATCCGGATCGAGGTGGAGCAGGAACCGCCGCGGATGACAGAGGGCGTAAACCCGAACGCTAGACCTGCATCCTCATGACTTCCTGGTACGCTTCGAGGATCTTGTTGCGCACCTGCATCATGGCCCGGAAGGACAGGTCGGCCTTCTCGAGCGCGATCATCGCGTCGTGGATGCTCCCCGACTGGCCGAGCTGGACGTTCGTGATCGCCTTGTCGGCGCTGCTCTGCAGCCGGTTGATCTCCGAGACCGCCTGCTTCAGCATGTCCCCGAACGATCCCTGCGGCCTGCCGGGGGCGTTCCCGGCGGGCCCGGGGGCCTGCATGGAGGGCTGGAAAACGTCGTGCCGAGTCGTGATCTTGCTCATGCGCTGTGCTCCTTCACGGGCCGGGGCCGCTCTGCGCCCCGGGCCTTTCCCGATTCGTTACTTGCCGATGTCGAGAGCCTTGAGGACCATGTTCTTCGAGGCGTCCATGGCGGTCACGCAGGCCTCGTAGGCCCGGTTGGCCGTGATCATGTCGGCCATCTCCGTCACCACGTTGACGTTGGGATACGTCACGAACCCCTGCTCGTCGGCGTTGGGGTGCGCGGGGTCGTGGACCTTCTTGAGCCCCTCGGCGTCCTCGATGACCTCCTGGACCTTCACCTGGGAGAGCGCGTCCTGGAGGGCCGCGCCGAACTTGCCGCTCACGGGCTCGGCGGCCAGGACGGCGATTTTCCTCTTGTAGGGCCCCCCTTCCGGCGTCTGGATCGTGCTTGCGTTGGCGAGGTTGCTCACGATGACATCCATCTTCTTGCGCTGGGCCGTCAGCCCCGAGGCGCAGATGTCGAAGGACGTGATGAAATCCATTATTTACCCTCCCTGAGGACCGTCTGCAGCCCCCTGAACTTTCGCGCCAGCATCTCGACGGCGGCGTTGTGCATGAGGTGATTCTCGGCGATCGTCACCATCTCCCTGTCCAGGCTCACCCGGTCGCCCGTGCGAACCACGGAGAGGCTCCCCCCCGGCGTCGGGGCAGGCAAATGTTTCCCGTGGGTGCGTGCCATGCGGACGCCCTTCTGCCGCATCGAGTCGATCAGTTTCTCGAAATCGACATCCTTCGGCTCGTAGCCGGGCGTGTCGATGTTGGACACGTTGGAGGACAGCACCTGGTGCCGTTGCGAGCGGGCCCCGATGATGTCCGAGAGCATGCCGATCGTCTTGCTGAAGAGGCCGTTCATGCAGAAATTTCCCCGTCGGTGGAATCCACGGGGAAACTTTGCAAGGCATGTGCCAAAGAAAAGTGCACGGAGAAACAGATAGATAGGCCAAAATGGGACAGGAGGAATGGTTCGTCGGTTCTCCTGTTTCAAAACGCCACGGGTGCGGCACTCAGCCGTCCGCCCCGAGGTCGAGGCTGCCCTTGCCCTGCTCGAGCCTGTACTCGTTGAGCTTGTTGCGCATGGTCCTCACGCTGATCCCCAGGATCTCGGATGCCTTCGTCTTGTTCCCCCTGACCTTTTTCAGGGTGCTGAAGATGAGGTTCTTCTCCATGTCGCGCAGCGTCATCGACCCGCCCCCCGCCGGGTTCTCGGCGGGCGACTGCCCGGGGGTGCCCTGCGCGGCCGCCGCGCTGCCGCCGCCGTCGAGGTCGAGGTGATGCGGCTCGACCGTGTCGCCCCGGCAGACGAGGACCGCCCGCTCGATCACGTTCTCCAGTTCCCGCACGTTTCCGGGCCAGGGGTAGGCGGAAAGCGCCTCGAGGGTCCCGGCGGCCAGGCCCGGCTTTTTCCGGCCGTTCTCGGCGGCGTATTTCGCCAGGAAGTGCCCCGCCAGGACCGCGATGTCGCCCTTGCGCTCGCGCAGAGGCGGGACGCGGACGGGGATCACGTTGAGCCGGTAGTAGAGGTCCTCGCGGAACTTCTTCTCCCGGATGCACTGCTTCAGATCCGAGTTGGTCGTTGCGATGATCCGCACGTCCACGGCAATGGGGTCCTTCCCGCCCAGGCGGTCGATCTCGGACTCCTGGATCACCCGGAGTAGCTTCGCCTGCAGCGGCATGTCCATCTCGCTCACCTCGTCGAGCAGAAGCGTCCCCCGGTCGGCCAGTTCGAACTTCCCGATCCGGCGCTGGGCGGCTCCCGTGAAGGCGCCCTTCTCGTAGCCGAACATCTCGCTTTCCAGCAGCGTGTGGGGGATGGCCGCGCAGTTGACGGCGACGAAGGGCTGGTTTCGCCGGGGGCTGTGGTGGTGGATGAACCGCGCCAGCAGCTCCTTCCCCGTGCCGCTTTCGCCCTGGATGAGCACGCTCGAACGGCTCTTCGCGATGTTCTTCAGGAACTCCAGCAGTTCGGCCATCCGGGCGTCTTCCGTCACGATCTGCCGCTGCGGCGCGCGGCCCGCCCCCTCCGTCTCCGGGGCGCCCTCGCGGGCGGGTTCCGGCTCCCGGCCGCGCTCGAGGACGCTCTTCACGACCCCTTCCAGGTCGTCGAGCGAAAAGGGCTTCATGACGAAGTCCGCGGCGCCCTGCTTCATGGCCTCCACGGCCGTGTTCACGGTCCCGTAGGCGGTGATGACGATGACGGGGGTGTCGGGGGCCCGGCCCTTCACGTTCTTGAGCAGCTCGAGCCCGCCCATCCTGGGCATGCGGATGTCCGTGATGACCATCTCGTAGGCCCCCCCGCGGAACTTCGCCAGGGCGTCGGCGCCGTCGACGGCCGTCTCCACGGGATAGCCGCAGCTCACGAGGCAGTCCGTCAGCGACGTCCGCATGAAGGGGTCGTCATCGACGACGAGGATGGGCCTTATTGGGGCAGTTGCTTCCGGCATGACGTCTCCAAAAATCTGAAGTTAAGAAGCTCTGAAGCTATGAAGCTTGGAAGGCTCACCCGACTCGAATCGCCGGAGACTCATCCGAACTTCTCAACTTCTCAACTTCCCAACTTCGCGGTTTCATCATCCGCGAGCGGCAGCAGGACGGTGAACACGGTCCCGCCCCGTTCCCCCGGCTCCACGTCGACGGAGCCGCGGTGAAGGTCGATGATGTTGTGCACGATGGCAAGTCCCAGGCCGCTGCCGCCTTCGCGCGTGCTGAAGAA
>MVQS01000260.1 GCA_002067855.1 Syntrophaceae bacterium PtaB.Bin038 | reverse complement strand
GTACGCCAAGCTCAGCGAGATGAACCGCCGAAAGGACGGAAGCGAGGAAGAGCGGAAGTGAGGAAGAGCAGACGCTGGCAGGGGCCATGCCCCCGCCTGTTTTTGACCGTCTGAGGATTTGCAAGCATATCTCGACATGGATCTTTCCATCATCATCGTCAACTGGAACACCGAGGAACTTCTTCGCAACTGCCTGCGATCCGTCTACTCGACGATCGAGGGCCTGGACTTCGAGGTCATCGTCGTCGACAACGCCTCGGGGGACGGCAGCGTGGCCATGCTGAAGGTCGAGTTCCCGCAGGTCCGGCGGATCGAGAACTACGAGAACCGGGGCTTCGCCGCCGCCAACAACCAGGCCTTCCGGGCCATGGCGGGCCGCTATGCGCTGCTGCTCAACTCGGATGCGGTTCTCACCGAGGGGGCCGTCCGGGAGCTCTTCGTCTTCATGGAGGACCACCCCGAGGCGGTCATGGCCTGCGGGCAGCTCCTCAACGCCGACGGCAGCAAGCAGACCTCCGTCGCCCGGTTCCCCACGATCCCGTCGCTCCTGCTCAACATGCCGCTTCTCGAGACCCTCTTCCCCGACCGGTATCCCAGCAAGCGCCGGGACTATTCCCACCCGATCGAGGTGGACTCCTGCATCGGGGCATGCCTGATGGTGAGGAAGAGCGCCATCGACGGCGTGGGAGGGTTCGACGAACGCTACTTCTTCTTTTTCGAGGAGACGGACTGGGCGCGGACGATGAGGCAGGCGGGCGGCAAGATCTACCACGTTCCCTCGGCCCGGATCTACCACCTCCAGGGCAAGAGCATCGGGACCGGCGTCCGCTCGCGGATGCACTTCTACCGATCCCGGTATCTCTACTTCATGAAATGGGAGAGCCCGGCCCGTTCGCTTCTTGCGGCCGTCCTCATCGTGGTGCGGCTCGTCGGAAACTGGGGGCTCACCGGGGCCGGGGTCGTGCTGACCCTCGGGCTGAGTCGGGGCCTGCGGGAGAAGTGGAAGCTCTACTCGCAGCTCATCGCGTGGCATCTGAAAGGATGTCCATAGAAGACAGGGTCCAGGGCATTTTCCGGACGAAAAAGACGGAACAGACGAAATAGACCCGCGTCATGCTCGTCAAGGGATCGAAGATCGATTTCGCGAAGGTGCGCAAGGTGCTCCTGATCCAGCTGGGGGACATCGGCGACGTGGTCTGGACGGAGCCCACGATCCGCGCCTTTCGCGAGACCTTTCCCTTGCTGGAGGTCTCCATCCTGGCGAGGGGCGGCTTCGGGGAGCTGCTCGAGGCGCACCCGGATGTCCGACGGGTCTTCAACGTGGCCGGCTCGAAGGGGGGCCTCCTCGCGGAGATCCCCGCGCAGTGCGCCCTCGTCGGCGCGCTCCGGCGCGAACGCTTCGACGTCGTCTTCGACCTCCGTGCGGGGGACCGCGGCGCCCTGATGGCCCGCCTCGCGGGGGCCCCCGTCCGGGTTTCTCATCACTATTCGCAGGGCATCCCCTTCTGGAGAAACAGCCTGTTCACCCACATCGTGCAGCCCCCTCCCCTGGAGACCCTCGTCCACGGGGCGGCGGAGCAGACCCT
Source organism: Syntrophaceae bacterium PtaB.Bin038 (assembly GCA_002067855.1). GTDB lineage: Bacteria > Desulfobacterota > Syntrophia > Syntrophales > UBA2192 > UBA2192. Next base: position 2,881 of record MVQS01000260.1, on the reverse strand, counting down.
CGGCATCGCACGGGAGTTCGGTGCCGACACGAATGACCGGGCCCCGAGGCTCCGCGTGTCGGACCGGGTGAAAGCCCGCGTGTCTGCGATCCTGCGCGACTCGGGGCTCGAGGCCGCGGGACGCTGGGTGTCCGTCAACCCCTTCTCCCGATGGGCATACAAGGAGTGGCCCCACGAGCGCTGGGCGCCCGTCCTCGACGCGCTCTGGGCGCGCCACCGGCTGGCGCCCGTCCTGGTCGGCGCACCCGAGGAGAGCCGCAAGGCGGCCCTGCTGGCCGCGCGCCTCGCAGGGCCCGTCTTCGACCTCGTGGGGAAGACCACGCTCGCCGAGCTGGCGGGCGTGCTGAGCCGGGCCGCCTTCCACGTCGGCGTGGACAGCGCCGCCCCGCACATCGCCGCCGCCGTGGGGGTCCCCACGCTCACCCTCTACGGGCCGTCGGACTGGCACTACTGGGCCCCGCCGGGGGAGCGGCACATGGTGGTGGCCCCGACGGACGGGTGCGCCCCCTGTTTCCAGAAGGGATGCGAGGGAAAGGGATGGAGCCGGTGCCTCGAGGAGATGACCGTGGAGCGGGTCTCCGCGGCCGTCGAGCGGATGGCGGAACGGATCGCGAGGGATTCGGATCCCCCGTAGGCCTGTCAGTCCAGCTTTTTGGCCTCGTCGATGAGCATGATGGGGATGTCGTCGCGGATCTCGTAGAGAAGCCGGCAGGCGTCGCAGATCAGCCCGTCTTCCGCTGCCGTCAGGCGAAGGTCTCCCTTGCACTTGGGGCAGGCCAGGATGTCGAGAAGGTCCTTGCTGATGGTCATGCTCTTTCCTCCTAGAAGGCAATCATGAACCCGACGGTGCCGAAGTAGGTGTCGATGCCGCAGTTGGGGTCCCGGATGTCGGCGTTCGAGACGTGCCGCACGCGGAAGCCCAGGTCGAGCGCGGCGCCGGGCATGAGGTGGATGTTGACGCCGACGCCCGCCGCATGGGAGAAGTTGAACCCGTCGGCCTGATCTACGGTATCCCCCGTGATGAAGAGGAATCCCGTGGAGAGGAGGCCGTAGACCGAGAGGGTGTCGGTCACCGGGTACCGGTACTTGAGGCCGATGCTTGCGCCGGCCTCGAAGCTCGCGTCGTAGCCGAAGACCGGGTTTACCTGGGGTTCGAGAAACGCGGTGAGCACCCCCCGGGTGTTCGCCGGGGAGGGGAACCATCGCCGCAGGTCCGCCCCGAGGTGCACGATGATGGGGACGGGCAGGTAGTCGCCTTCCGACACCGTGCTGTAGCCGAAACCGGTGACGAGCCCCACCTCGGTGAAGAAGCGGTTCCCGTGCAGCGCGCCTGCCGCCCTGTCGTCGGCGGCCCGGGCGACGGCGGCGGTCGTCAGGACGGCAAGGGCGGCCAGCACGACGGCGATGCGTCGGAGCGTGTTTTTTTTCACGTCGGTGCCTTTCCTTCGAGATCGTTACGTGAATCCGGCGTTTCCGGGAAGCTCGCCTCTCGGCGGGACCCGGCGCGGTTTACAGTCTTCTCCCGTACGGCCTCGAACACCTCGTCGACGCCGATGGCCTTCATGCATTCCCTCGTTTCGCACACTTTCCGGAAACAGGGGCTGCAGTCCAGGCCCCTTCGGATGACCGTGTGGCCCTCCCCGTAGGGCCCCGTGCGAGCCGGCGACGTGGGGCCGAAGAGGGCCACGACGGGCGTGCCCACGGCCGCCGCCAGGTGCATGGGCCCCGAGTCGGTCGTCAGGACGACGGATGCACTCCGGTACAGGGCGGCCAGCTCCCGCAGCGAGGTCTGCCCCGCCGCCGAGGCCGAGGGCGCCTGCATGATCGACCGGATGCGCTCGACGGGCCCTTCGGGGCTCTCGCCCGTGAAGACGACGGGCAGGCCGAGTTCCCGGACGATTCGGTCGCAGAGGGCCGCGAATTTCGCCTCGTCCCAGAGCTTCGTCTCCCAGTACGCGACAGGGCTTACTGCCACGAAACCCCTCGACGTGTCAACCGCAAATGCGGCGAGGAGCTCCCTGACGCGCGCGAAATGGGCTTCCTGCAGGGCGATGGGGAACTCGGGCTTCGGGGTTTCGCAGCCCAGGTGCCGCGGAAGGTCGAGGTATCGGTCCACGGCGTGCTTGCCCATGTCCTCGGGGATCTTCTCGTTGAGGACGAGCCCGCTGCCCTCCTGGAGGCTGTCGTAGCCGAGGCGCCGCTTCCCCCCGCTCAGCCAGACGAGGACAGCGCTCTTGAAGAGGCCGTGGAAGTCGACGACGAGATCGTACGGCCGGTCCCGCAGCACATGGAGAAACTCCCGGATCTCCCGGAGGACGGCCGTTCGGCGGCGGCCCTCCCGGAGGTCCCGAAGCCACCGCTTGCGCCGGGACACGAGCACCCGGTCGAGCATGGGGTGATCCGCCAGGAGGTCCGAGGCGGCCTCCTCGACGACCCAGCTGATGTGGGCCTGCGGGTAGCAGCGCCGGAGCGCCGCGAGCGAGGGCAGGGTGTGGATCACGTCCCCGACGGCGCTGAGCTTGACGATCAGGATGTTCATCCCCTGCGGTCCCTCAGGATCCACTGCACCGCCTCGAGGACGTCCTCGGCGATGAATGCGGGCATGTCCGTCCTCACGATGTTGGCGCCGTAACCCGTGCGCACGAGAACCCCCCTGGCCCCGACCTTTTTCCCCGCCTCGATGTCCTTCAGCATGTCGCCCACCATGTACGAGCGGGACAGGTCGATGTCCAGCTCGGCCGCCGCCTTCAGCAGCAGCCCCGGCCTGGGCTTGCGGCATTCGCAGTCCTGCTTGTAGATGCCGTTCCCGTAGACGGGGTGGTGGGGGCAGACGTAGAAGGCGTCGATGCGGGCCCCCCCGGCCCGGAGCAGCTCGTTGATC
>MVQS01000259.1 GCA_002067855.1 Syntrophaceae bacterium PtaB.Bin038 | reverse complement strand
CTGCGAGGCGCGGGGAAAGGGCTTCTTCGCCGTGGACCTCGCGACGGGGAGCATCCTCTGGGGCTTCACCCGCACTTCCCCGGGAGGCGGCCTCATGAGCGATCCCCTGCCGGCGACGGCGGCCGTGCTCGATTCGGACATGGACGGGTTTGCCGACAGGGCCTACATCGGGGACCTGGTCGGGAACATCTGGCGCTTCACGTTCTGCAGGGCCGCCGACGGGGATCGATGCACGACGGCCGACTGGAAGGGGAGCCTGTTCTTTCAGCGCGACGGCACGACGGGGCCGGTCTATTTCGCCCCCGCCGTGGCGAGGGACGCCGTCGGGGATCTCTGGGTCTACTGGGGAACGGGCGACCGGCTCGAACCCCTGGCACGGGGGCAGGGACGGGACGGGTTCTTCGGCGTCCGGGACCTCGGGGCGTCGACGCCGCGGACGATCGCGTCCCTGCAGAACATCAGCGGCGCCGCGCAGCGGTTCACGGAACTCGACGTCAGGGACGGATGGTTCATGCTCTTCGGCGGGCCGGGGGAGAAGATGCTCGCGACCCCCACGGTGTTCGGCGGGGTGGTGTACTTCACAACCTACACACCCGAAGACGGTGCGGGGGACGCCTGTGAGCGGACGGGCCTGGCACGGCTCTACGCCATCTCCTACCTCGACGGGGCGGCAACCTTCACGGGGGGGCGGCGAAGCATGCCCCTGGGGAAAGGCATCGCGTCGGAGCCGCTCCTTTCCGGGGGCGTGGAACGGGGCAGGGGAGGGATGTTCGGCTGGCTGAGCGGCGGCTCCGGCACCTCCGGTGCGCCGTGGAGAGGTGCCCCCGCGCCGAGCTGGCCCGGGAACCGGACGCACCTGCTGCAGTGGAGGGACGGACGCATCCGATAGGGTCCGGGACACAGGGTTCAGGGGAGGAGGGGAAGAATGTTTCAAACAACAAGGGGGTTCACACTCGTCGAGCTCGTCATGGCCGTAGCCGTGGGCCTGGTCCTCCTCGCGGCGGTGCTGTCCGCCGTCGCGGCCGGGCAGCGTTCCTCGGCGGGGGTCGAGCGCAGGGTCACGACGGGCCAGGACGCCCGGATCGCGCTGGAGATCATGGGCGCCGAGATCCGCATGGTGTCCTACAACCCCCTGTACGCGGCGGGCCTGTGGGTCAACCCCTCGGACTGTCGTCCCGCCGTCGATCCGGGCCGGCGGGGCATCCAGGAGGCGACGGCCTCGGCCCTCACGATCGAGATGGACCTGGACCCGGACGGCCTCTGCGGAAGCTCGCCCAACGAGATCATCCGCTATGCCTACGATCGCCCGTCGCGGAGGATCACCCGGGAGACGATCCGCTGCGCCGCGGGGGTCCGCACCTCGTCCGGGGCGCAGCCGTTTCTGGGCCCCATCGCCTCGAATCCGTCCGTGCGGACCCTGCGGGTCGTAAACGGCGCGACGCCCCTGTTTCGCTACTACGACGGCACGGGCGCCGAGGTCGTCGACCTGCCCGCGGAAATCCGGCGGATCCGTCGCATCGAGATCGCACTGGTCGTCGAGTCGGCCGATGCCGACCCGCGCACGGGTCAGCCCCGGCGGATCGCCCTTTCGACCAGCGTCGTCCCGAAAAACCATGCGGTCCGGTTCTGAAAAGGAGGACGGGGAAGATGCAACACCCGAAAGAACGCGGCTTTGCCCTGGTTGCGGCCATCTTGGCGAACCTCATCCTGCTTGCCGTGGGGATCATCGCGCTCAACCTTGCCACGGAGGATCTGCGTATCAGCACGCGGGTGGTCGGGGAGAAGAAGGCGATGAACGTCGCCGAGGCGGCAACCCACTGGCTGCTGCTGAATTTCGACCCCGCCGACCCCGGGGCCGCGGTGAAGGCGAACCGTCCGTTGACCGAACTGGCCGGGGGGCTCGAGCCGCGGGGCCGCGTGAGCATCACGCAACCCGTGCCCCCCGCTGCGGGACCGCGGCAGCTCAGCGGCCCCGCAGGCTACGAGATGGCCTCGACGCCGTGGGTGCTCCTGCGGTACGACGCGACGATCACGGGGCGAAACGACGCCTACCGGACGAGCGTGACCGTCGACGTGGGCCTGGG
>MVQS01000258.1 GCA_002067855.1 Syntrophaceae bacterium PtaB.Bin038 | reverse complement strand
TCGTGGATCGTGTTCATGAGCGGCACGACGGGCTTGAGCGGGAGGGGCCACCGGTCGAGGTCGGCGATCACGCGCTTGCGCACCCGCTGCCCCCCGCGGTGCAGGGACGGCACGTAGAGACCGCCCAGGGCGGCAAGGCGCTCGAGGACCTCCGCGCGCTGCAGACCCCTCTGTTTCGCCCGGAGGAAGACCCCGGCGATCTCCGAGATGACCTCCTCGCCCTCGCCGACGACGAGGGCGTCGAAGAAGGGGGCCATGGGCAGCGGGTTGAACGCGCAGGGTCCCCCGGCGATCACGACGGGGTCGCCGTCGCGCCGGTCCTTCGCGCGCAGGGGCACGCCCCCGAGGTCGAGCAGGGTCAGGACGTTCGTGTAGGAAAGCTCGTACTGCAGGGAGACGCCGACGAGATCGAAGGCCGCAAGCGGCGTGCCCGACTCGAGGGTCGAGAGCCTCAGCCCGCCCGCCCGCAGCCTGGCTTCCATGTCCGGCCAGGGGGCGTAGACGCGCTCGGCGCAGATGTGCGGGTGGGCGTTCAGGATGGCGTAGAGGATCTGCAGGCCCAGGTGGGACATGCCCACCTCGTAGGCGTCGGGAAAGGCCAGGGCAACGCGAAGGCGGCAGGCGGAGCGGTCCTTGACCGCGGCGTTGGCCTCGCCGCCGGTGTATCGGCTGGGCTTCTCGACGAGGGCCAGAAAGGCCTCGAGACGGCTCATGTCGGTTCCGTTGCAGGACATGTTCACCTTTTCTTCAGCGATTGTGCGCAATCGGCTTCATCGTCTACCGTCGCAGGGCAACCGCACCCGACAGCGAAGGTAGGAAGGCAGGAAGAGCAGAAGAGCGGAGTGGATTGGAAATTCATGTTTGTTCCGTCCGCTCTTCCTCACTTCCGCTCTTCCGATCTTCCCGGAATGGACGCTTTCACATGCATGCAAGGCACCCGCGGGGGTTCCCCGGAGTGTTCCCCTAGTCCCGCTCGGGGTACCTCCACGGTTCCTTGACGATCTCCCGGTGCTTCGAGAGGATGAACCGCCTGGGGAAATGCCCCTTCGACAGGTAGGGCAGGACGTCCTTCCGGAAGCCGGCGAGAAATTCCCCGAAGAGGGCCTCCCGCTCCCCGGCGGGCACGAAGGTCCGCTCGTTGCGGTACTCGAAGACGATCTCGGGGCCGAAGACCCGTTTCGTCCTTTCGCAATCCGCCGCCTCCTCGAAGTAGTCCCGCTTCACCGGAACCGGGACCCTGACGACGAGCACGACGCTGGCCGTGTCGGCGGCGATCATGCGGGATGCGTCCCAGATCTCCGCCGTGAGCCCGTTGGGCAGCGGGATCTCCTCGCGCAGGTTCATTGGCGTTTCTCCTCCACCTTTGTTCTTGACCCCGGGCGCGCTTTGCCTATATACCCGCCTGGAACGGCAGCGGATTCCCGACAGGCCGCCCGTCCGATCCGGCATCGAGGCGCCGAAAGGCAAGCCGGGGGCAACACCTTATGCGCGATCGGGGAAATTTTCAAGCCGTCTGTGAACGCGGGAAAGGAAAGTCCGTCCATGGCCCGAGAACCCCTTTCGCTCCCTGACGGGCCCGACAGCCCCTTCGTGCACCTCTGCCAGCCGGACGCCTCGAAGTCCTGCGGCGCCTGCTGCGGGCTCTACAACTACGTCGACTCGGGCCGCGAGGCCCTGACGGCGAGACTCAGGCGGCGCACGGCGCTCTTCCGCGCCTCCGTCCGAGGCCCCGGGGACCTGGCGCTCTTCTCCAGGACGGTGAAAGAGGGGGAGGACGGGGCGAAGCGCTACGAGGTCATCCACTGCTGCGAGTACGTGGGCTTCCTCGACGAGGGGGAACGACGCGTCGGCTGCCTCCTGCACCCCATGCAGAACGGCGGGCGCGACATGCGGGACGCCTCCTTCTACGGGCGCGAGATCTGCGACGGCCACTTCTGCCCGAGCTACAGCTACCTCTCCCGGGCCGAGAAACTCGCCCTCCTGGAAATCCTCGACGACTGGTACCTCTACGGCGTCTGCGTCACCGACATCGATCTCGTGAAGGAGTTCTTCCGCCTCGTGAGCGAGGCCGCGGGCGAGATGCCGCCGCCGGCGCGATTCCGGGATGCGGCGCTGCGGGACGAGGCGCGCCGGTTCTTCGATCTCAAGCTCTCCTGGCCCTTCCGCAGCGAGGCCGCAAACCGCTTCGGGAAGTACAGCTTCGACGGGTCGGAATACGCCGTCCACGCAATCGACTACGGGGCTTTGGGGTGCGGGAAATCCCGGTTCGACCGGATCCTCCTCAGCCTCCAGTCCGAATTCGCCGGCCGCGGGGACCTCCGCGCGGCCGAGGAGACCCTCCGCGTGCGCATCGACGCCGTGGTGCGCCGGTACCGCGAACTCGTTGATAGGCATTGACATTCCCTTCTCTCTTGGCTAGTGTCAAAAACTGTCGAAGGAGGGGGCCATGGAAAATCTCCGGATGAGGATCCTCTTCTCCCGCGACGAGATCGAACGGGTCGTCCGGGACATGGCGGAGAGGATTTCGCGGGACTACGAGGGAAAGGACCTCGTGGTGGTCTGCGTCCTCAAGGGCGCCTTCATGTTCATGGCGGATCTCGTGAGGCACCTCAAGAGGCCCTGCGTGATCGACTTCGTCCGGCTCGCGAGCTACGGCTCCGGGACGGCCACCTCGGGCAAGGTCCTCGTCACCAAGGACCTCGAGACCCCCATCACCGGCAAGGACGTGCTCATCGTGGAGGACATCGTCGACACGGGGATCACGCTGGACTTCCTGGTCCGAAAGCTCAAGGAGCAGAACCCCCGCTCCCTCAAGGTCTGCGCGCTGGTGGACAAGAAGCACCGCCGCAAGATCGAGTTCACCGCCGATTACGTGGGCTTCGACCTGGACCGGGGGTTCATCCTCGGCTACGGGATCGACTTCGACGAGAAGGCCCGTTACCTGCCGGACATCTACGTGATGGAGGAGTGAGAAGGACCGATGATCATCCAGTGCAAGCAGTGCTCGACGAAATTCCGGTTCGACGACGAGCTGATGACGGGCGACGGGGTCTGGGTGCGTTGCGGCCGGTGCGGTCACGAGTTCTTCGAGATCAACACAAAGAGGGAGACCTTCGTCCCCTCGATGGCGCCCTCCCCGGCCCTGAAGGAGGCCCCGCCCGTGAAGGAGGCCCCGCCGGCGGAACAGGCCGCCCCGAAGCCGGAGGCCGCGCAGGAAGCCGCGGCGGTGCCCGGGCCGGCGGCGGCAGGGACCCGGGACGCGGCCGCGCCGAAGGCCGCCCCCGAGGAAGAAGGGCTGCCGGAAGAGGACCTGGAGGAGGACTTGCCGCGGGCAAGCTTCTGGACGCCGTCCCGGATCGTCGTCTACGGCATCCTGGTTTTGCTCGTCGTGATCGGCGTCTACCTGTGGCTCTTCCCCCAGATCGGGCGGGACGCGCTGAATTTCGTCTCCCCGGGGGCCGGGGACCGCTTGCTGGGGGCGGCGCCGAGGACGGCGCCCGTTGCGGCCGCCGGCGGGATCAACTTCGCCGAGGTCAAGGAGCGGTTCACGAAGAGCACGACGGCGGGGGACCTCCTCGTCATCTCCGGTCTCGCCGTGAACGAATACGAATACCCCGTGGCCCGGGTCAGGCTCCGCGGGAAGATCCTGGACGGCGCCGGCAAGGTGCTGGGGGAGATCGAGACCTACGCGGGCAACCTCCTGACCGACGAGGAGCTCAACCGCCTCACGGACAGGGAGGCCCTCGCGGAGCTGCAGAAGCCGGAGGGGAGCGACATGCCCAACGTCAACATCCGCTCCCGGACGAGCATCCCCTTCATGATCGTGTTCACCAACCCGCCCAAGGAGGTCGACGAGTTCATCATCGAGCTCGCGGGGGTTGAGCGGAGCGCGGCCTCGAACTGACAGGACCCCCTCCCGTCCCCGCACCCTGGACCCTGTGGATATGGACCGGCTGATCACCTTCGAACGGATCACGATCGAGC
>MVQS01000257.1 GCA_002067855.1 Syntrophaceae bacterium PtaB.Bin038 | reverse complement strand
GGGTCAACCGCTACTACATGGAAGCCAGCCTCGACTGGCTTGCGTCCTTCAAGGCGGCACTGGCGCGCGGGATGCAGGAGGACTTCCGGATCCGCGGCGTCCAGGTCGATCTCGACCTCATTGTCAACAGGGACTCCATGGAGGAGAGCAACCGCAACCTGGGGCTGCTGCTGGACCGGCTCGTCCAAATGGGGGTGAACACCGTGTTCCTCCAGGGCTTCAGCGACGTCGGGGCCACGGGCAACGTGAAGTCCGTCTACTTCGCCAACTCGGTGCTCCCTGTGGAGCTCGACTTCCTCAGCCACGCCGTCAACCGGATCCGCTCGCGGGAGATGAAGGTCTTCGTCTGGATGCCGGCGCTGGCCTACGAGCTGCCGGACCCGGCCCTCAACGAGGAACTCAAGGTCCGGGAGTGGAAGGGCGGCAAGCCCGAAGTGACCTCGTCATGGTACCGCAGGCTTTCCCCCTTCGACCCGCGGAGCCTGGAGGCGGCGCGGAAGATCTTCGCCGACCTGGCGGCGCGCGTGCAGTTCGACGGGATCCTGTTCCAGGACGACGCCTACCTGGCCGAGACGGAGGATTTCCACCCCGCCGCCGTCGAGGCGTACCGCAAGCGCTACGGCGTCTCCCCGGACCCGCAGGTCCTGAGGGCGGACAGGGAACTCGGTGCGAAGTGGGCCGCCTTCAAGACGGAGGCCCTCGACCGCTACGTCGACGAGATCGTCAAGACCGTCCGGGCCTACCGTCCCGGCGCTGCGATCGCGCGCAACCTGTACAGCTCGGTCGTCACGAACCCCGAGGCGGCGAGATGGTTCGCCCAGGATTTCAGGAAATTCCTCAAGGCCTACGACTACACGGTCGTGATGGCCTACGCGGCCATGGAGGGCAAGAAGGAGAGCCGCGCCTGGTACCGGGAACTCTACCGGGCCGCCGGGGGCGTGGATTCCGCTTCGCGGCTGGTCTTCAAGCTGCAGGCCTACGACTGGAAGAAAGAGGCCTGGGTGGACGACAGGGCCCTCAAGGAAGACTTGACGTTCCTGCTCGCCCTGGGCGCGCGGCACGTGGCCTACTACCCGGACAACGTGCACCGGAACAAGCCGGACGCCGACACGGTGGCCGGCATCCTCTCGGCCAGGGACGAGGTGAAGAGAAAGGAGACGCCGCCGGACATCGCCCCGGAGGGCGCTTTCGAGAGGCTGTTCAGGAAGCTGTTCAGCCCAAACCCGTAACGGTCCCAACCGGACAGCCAGCGGGGACGGGTCCTGCAGCACGCCCGCCCCGCCGAAACAGGATATGTCGATATACGAGATCATCGGGCTCTTCGTCTTCCTCTACCCGCTCTACATGAGCATCGTGTGGATGATCGGGGGCATCCTCTTCAGCCTGCGCCGCGAGGGCAGGGCCGAGCCGCAGCTCGAGGTCAGCCCCTTCTTCACCGTCATCGTCCCGGGGCACAACGAGGAGCAGGTCATCGAGGAGACGGTCCTCAACCTCAAGGATCTCAACTACCCGAACTACGAGGTCATCGTCGTCAACGACGGCAGCGCCGACGCCACGCGGGAGATCCTGGACCGGCTCGTGGCTGAGAACGCGGACTGGCTGCGGATCATCCACCTGGAGCCCAACAGCGGCAAGTCCAAGGCCCTCAACGCGGGCATCCTGGTGAGCCGGGGCGAGTTCATCCTCACGATCGACGCCGACTGCCTTGTCGACAAGGACGTGCTGAAGTGGATGGCGCACCACCTGGCGAACTTCCCCCGCGTGGGCGCCGTCACGGGCAACCCGCGGGTGCGCAACCGCACCTCACTGCTCGCGAAGATCCAGGTCGGCGAGTACTCCAACATCATCGGGCTCATCAAGCGCACCCAGCGCATCCTCGGGAAGGTCCTCACCGTCTCCGGCGTGATCGCCGCCTACCGCAAGAGCGCCGTCATCGAGTGCGGCCTCTTCGACAGCGACACCGTCACCGAGGACATCGACATCACCTGGAAGCTCCAGCGCAAGTTCTGGGACATCCGCTACGAGCCCCGGGCCCTGTGCTGGATCCTGGTCCCCGAGACCCTCAAGGGGCTGTGGCGGCAACGGGTGCGCTGGGCGCAGGGCGGCGTCGAGGTGCTGCGGAAGCATCTCGACATCTGGAAGGACCACCGCCATCGCCGCCTCGTCCCCGTCTACATCGAGTACGTCCTGGGCCTGCTGTGGGCGCACACCTTCATGGCCATGGTGTTCCTGTGGCTCTTCTTCGTCGTCATGGACGGCGTGTGCCGCTACGCCCAGGTGCCGGTCTGCTCGCCCGTGATGGAGGTCTACCAGCGGTTCTTCCTCGGCTGGAACCCGCTGTACCCGCGCTGGTACGGCGCCATCCTGGGCCTTGCGTGCCTGATGACCTTCATGACGAGTTTCTTCATCGACCTGCGCTATGAGAACAGGGCCTTCGTCAAGTACTACTTCTTCGTGATCTGGTACCCCGTGGGGTACTGGATCCTGGCATCGCTGGCGGCCATCAAGGGCGTCTACAACTTCACGTTCCGCAGCAAGGAGGTTACAGTCAGATGGAAAAGCCCGGACAGGGGCCTCCACACCCTGAAGTCTTCGTCAAGGACGAAGTAAGATCCCCCCTCCGGCGATTCGCCGAGGACACCATCACCGTCGTGTGCTGGGGCATCTACCTGTACCTGCTGCTGCCCCTGTTCACGCTGGTGCTGTGGGTCTTCGGCGTCCAGACGATCTACGACCAGATCATCGGGGAGAAGGGCTACGAGGAGCTGGCCCGGCTGCTGCAGAACGGCGGGCTCACGGTGATCGTCATCTTCCTGATCGTCTCGGGCTGGACCTACTACAACTACCTCTGGTTCCTGCGCCGGGGCGAGAGGCGCGGCGGCCAGGTGAGGATCAGCAGCGACGTGGAGATGTCGGGCATGCTCGGCACGGACAGCGCGGCCCTGGAGGAGATCCGCAAGGCGCGCCGGCTGGAGATCCGCGTCGACGGGCCCCTGTACCGGATCTCCGCGAAGGAGTGAGGGAGCCTCGCGGAGGCCCCAGGGAACCTGCAGAGAGGGGATCAGGCAGGAAACGGCACATCGGGCCTCGCAACCCTGCCGGCAGGCGGCGGGTGTCGGCGGGACGTCACTCCTGGAGGCGCTGCCGGAAGACGGCGGCGATCTCGGCCCTCTCCGCGCTTTTCTTCCCGTAGCCCTCGAGGAGTTTCACGTTCAACACGGCGAAGTTCACGGGTTTCACCAGGTACCCCTCGATGCCCAGCTTCGCGCAGGCGAGGATGTCGTCCTTCGAGTCGAGGCTGCTGACGATGATGACCGCCGTCGAGGAATCTTCCGCGCGGATCTCCTTGAGCAGGCTGTAGCCGCTCTTGAGGGGCAGCATCAGGTCCATCAGCACGATGTCCGGCTTGAACTCCCGGTATTTTCGTGCACCGCTCTCCCCGTCCTCGGCGAAGGCCTTCTCGAAAATCCGCCCCGAGACGCGGTTCTCGTACTGCTTGAGGTCAACCCTGTTGTCCTCGATGATCAGGAGTTTCAGCTTCTCCGGCACCCGGGGCTTCTTGTTCTCCAGGATCGGGTTGAGTACGGCCAGGAATTCGTCCGGCGTAAAGGGTTTCTGGATGTAATCCGCCGCGCCCCTCTTCATGCACTCCACGGCGAGTTTCACGTCTGCCATGCCCGTGACCATCAGGCAGACCGTGTACGGGGTTTTCTCGCGGACGGTTTTGAGGACCTCTTTCCCGTTCATCCCGGGCATGTTGACGTCGATGAGGGCGACGTCGAACCGCTCCCCCGCCTCGAGGGCCTCGATCGCGTTGAGGGGGTCCGCGCAGAGCCGCACGTCCCTGATGCCGGCGATCTGCAGGCACCGCTTCATGCTGTCCAGGAAGTCCTGCTCGTCGTCGATGACGATGACGGAGTGATTCATGGGCCCTCGACTCGATACTGCGATGACCGGGCGCGCGGTGTCCGTCGGCTGGAAACACATCCGGGACCGGGCCCCATCCTCAACGATTCTTGTTATGTATTGAAAGGTTGCAAATCTCGAGCCATTTCCCCTCCCGGGGGAATGGCGGGCGTGCAGCGGCTAGAATGACTGCACGGCGAAGAGCAGCACGGGAAGGACGAGGGCGAGCAGGGCCGTCGTGACGAACCAGCACGAGTTGGCCAGGTCCAGGTCGAGGTCGTAGATCGAGGGCGGGATCAGGGCGTTGAAGGCCACGGGCATCGACGAGAGGATCAGCACGACCTTGAGCGGGAGCCCCCCGTCGATGGAACCGAACCCCAGGGCGAAGGCCAGCGAACAGGCCAGGGCGGGCACGGCGGCGAACTTGATGGCGGCCACCGCGGCCGCTTCCCGCAGGTAATCGCCCACCCGCCGGAAGCGAAGGGCGAGCCCCACGGAGATGAGAAGCATGAAGGCCCCGAGCGGGATGAAGACGGCATTGACGTTGCCGTATACGGCGGGCCGCTCGAGACCGCTTGCGTTGAGGGCGCCGCCCAGGAGGAGGGCGGAAACCGAGACGAGGATCAGCGGGTCGCGCACAAGGCCCTTCACGCGGTCCCAGCGGCCTTCGGATGTGATGCTGCCGCTGTAGTGCTTCGCGATGGGGAACCCCGTGGAGTAGTACGAGAGCTCTTCGAAGATCTTGTAGATCGGCACGAGGGCAAATCCCGGCTCGCCCAGGTACAGGTAGCAGACAAGCGCTCCGATGGATCCGATGTTCGTGAAGGAGCCGCAGCAGAAGAGGGCACCCGTCTTCTTCGGCGGCAGCCGCAGAAGCCTTGCGGCCCCGAGAGCGAGCACGCCGCCCGAGACGATGGCGAAGAGGCCCACGAGGGGCAGGGCCGCCAGCGCCGGGTCGCGGATCGTGACGATCCAGGTGGCGCCCACGATGGCCACGGGGTTCACGAAGAGCAACGCCCCGCGCTGGAGCCCCCTGCGCAGCGCGTCGAGGGGAACCGGAAGCCGGATGAGCCCGCGGGTCGCGAGCACCTGGACGGCGTAGCCCAGCGCGAGCCCCGCGAGGATGACGGCGAAGGAAGTGAGAAGCCTGGCGACGATCATCAATGTCCGGACCCGCCCGGGGGAAACCCCCGCCAGCGCTTTATACCCCGGCCGGGAAGCGGACTGCAACCCAAACATGCCGCTTTGCACGGCGGATGCAAAAAGGGGCCGACCGCAATCCGGCCGACCCCCTGTCTTTCCGGGTGTCCGCGGGGTGCTCAGTTCGTCGAGGCGTGAACGATCCCGATCATCTCCCGCGCGCTGTCCATTTCCTTGACGAGCCGGGCCAGGGCCTCTTCGAAGTCGGCCTGGGCGAGCCCGAGCTTGTCCAGGGCCCCGTCAAGCCCTTCGTAGGCCAGCCCGTCCGCGCCGCGGCCGATGCCCAGCATGAGGCAGCCCTGGTCCGCCAGGTGAATGACCCAGGGCATCAGGTCCGTCCTGCCCTGCAGGCGGTCCGGGCGATGGTGGAAGGCGATGGCGCCCCGGATGTCCTCCGGGAATTTCCACTGGGCGGCGATCACGCCCCCGAGGGTGGCGTGATTCATGCCGAGCACCTTCTCCTCGGCCTCGAGGAACGAGCGGGACTGTTCGGCGACGAGCTTCTTGATCTCGGCGTACTTGTCCTTGACGAACTCCCCGAGGACGATCTTGCCGATGTCGTGCAGGATCGCCGCGGTGAAGAGACTCGCGTCCTCGCGCCGGGAGATCTTCCTTGCCAGGATCTGCGCCAGCAGGGCCGTCCCCACCGCGTGTTCCCAGAGCTCCCTCGCCTCGGCCTCGTAGCCGGGCGTGCTCTTGAAGAAGCGGCTGGTGCCCGCGGCCATGACGGCCCGGACGATGTTCTGCCGGCCGAGGTACATGACGGCGTCGTGGACGTTGTCCACCCTGTGCAGCAGACCGAAGTAGGCCGAATTGCACATCCGCAGGATGTTGGCCGTGATGGACTGGTCGAGCCGGATGACCTCCACGAGTTCCGTCAGGGAGGAATCGGGGTTGTTGACCAGCCTCATGACCCTGTGGATCGTGGCGGGAAAGGCCGGAAGCCGGGTCATGGAATTTCGGATTGCGCTGTCCAGGTTCATGCCATCTCCTCCCAGCCGCCGTCGGGACGCCTCACCACTGTTTTCCCCGTCGCAATCTCCATCCGCACGGCCCGGTTGTGGTTGCCCCCCGTGTTTTCCGCCGTCAGCGGGATGGCGAGCTTCTCGAGGACCTGACGCGCCGTCGCGATGTTGCCCTCGCTGATGCTTCGGGAGATCCCCTGTCCCATCAGGATCGACCCCCCGGCCAGCCGCGCCGTGAGCGACTCCCGGCAGGCGCCCTTGCCGATGCACGATTCGACCAGCCGCGGGATCGCCACGTCGGCATACATGGCCGGGTATTCCAGGGCCCTCCGGGGCTCGGACGTCGAGCTGGGAAGCATGAAGTGCGCGATGCCCCCGACCCGGGTCTCCTTGTCGTAGAGCAGGACGGCCGCGGTGGACCCCAGCCCGTAGACGACGAGAAGGTCCTCCGGGTTTCCGCTCACGGTCATATCGGCCAGTTTGACGAGGATCTGGGGCATGCTGAGGCCTGTTGCGGTTTGGGTCGGGTTGCCGGCGGCGGGTCTAAGACGGCGACGCCGGGTGAACAACAGCCGCGGCCTATGCGCCGGCGGCGCACAGGCCGCGGATCGCGGCCCTCAAATCGTTGAGCTTCAGCGGCTTCTCGAAGGCGAAGGCGGCGCCCAGAAGCGTTGCGAGCTTGAGGTAGCGGGAAGGCCCGAGCTGGCCTCCCCCCGAGATCGCGATGACCTTGATGCCGGGGTCGCCGCGGCGGAGCTCCAGGATCGTCTCCAGGCCCTCCTTCTCCGGCATGATGATATCCAGGATGACGATCTCCGACGGCTGCTCGCGCTGCAGGCGGCAGGCCACGGCTCCGTTTTCCGCCGTCAGCACGTCGTGCGAGTCCCTCTCGAGGGCCCTCTTGAGCATCAGGCGCACGTGATCGTCATCGTCCACCACAAGAATTTTTGCCACTTCCGCTTCCGCGCGCTTCATGCCGGTTGCCCGGCGGCGTATTCACTCGATCTTCCCGAATAACTGCATCCTTCGTGCCAGCCCTGTCCCCGTTTCCCGATTGCCCGGGGAACTTTTCGGCCCCGCCCCTTGTCTAACGGGGCAGAGGCGCTTGGACGGGCCCAACACCCCTGCAGGAGGAGGTCATGAAAACCTGGTTCATGCTGTTTGTCGTCATTGTCATCGGGTTGCCTTCCACCGCCGCCGCGTCCGCGGGCAGCGCGGTGGACGTCAGCATCATCACCGAAAGCGGCCATTCGCTTCCCTTCTACCCCCACAGGAGCACCCACGGCATCAAGAAGGTCTATGCCGAGGCCGTCAGGGGGGAGCCCTACCGGATCGTGGTCCGGAACAACCTCGACCGGCGTGTGGGTGTGGTGGTGGCCGTCGACGGCCGGAACATCATCTCGGGG
>MVQS01000256.1 GCA_002067855.1 Syntrophaceae bacterium PtaB.Bin038 | reverse complement strand
CAAGTGGCTAAGGCAGCGGTCTGCAAAACCGTTATTCACCGGTTCGAATCCGGTTGCCGCCTCCAGATAAAGGATCGAGGGGTTGCAGCGAGCGCGGCAGCCCCTTTCTCGTTTCCGGGACGGATCGACGTGCACGCACTTAACCCTTGACAGCTCTTCCGCGACGCACGACACTGGCCCTATGATCTCCCGGCGCGAATTCATGCAATCCCTGGCCCGGCTGGCGCCGGCGCTGGGCGGCACGGGGCTGGTCCTGTCGGAGCCCGCCCTGCTCCGGGCCCTCCTGGGTGCCCTGGGAGGGGCCGCTTTTGCAGGGAGTCCCGCCGACGAGCTGATCCGCCAGGCGCCCCGAGCCCGCTTCTGGTCCGCCGCGGCCGGCGGCCGCGTCCAGTGCCGCCTCTGCGCCCGCGAGTGCCTGCTGGCCGACGGGCAGCGGGGCCTGTGCCGCTCGAGGGCGAACGTCGGGGGCGAGATGAGGAGCCTCGTCTACGGCCGTCCCGTCTCCGTCCACGTGGACCCCATCGAGAAGAAACCCTTCTACCACTTCCTGCCCGGCAGCCGGGCCTACTCCATCGGCACGACGGGCTGCCCGCTGCGCTGCAAGTTCTGCCAGAACTGGCAGACCTCCCAGGCCTCGCCGGAGGACTACCGCGTCCGCTTCACCCCGCCCGGCGACGTCGTCGAATCGGTCCGGTCCCGCAAGGTGCCCGTCATCGCCTACACCTACAACGAGCCGCTGGTGTTCACGGAGTACCTGCTCGACATCGCGAGCTCCGCACGCCTGGGGGGCATCCGCTCGGCGATGGTGACCTGCGGCTACATGGGCCCGGCTGCCCTTGCGGAGATGTGCCGGGTGCTCGACGCCGTCAAGGTCGATCTGAAGGGCACCAGCGAGAGCTTTTACCGCGACGCCTGCGGGGCGGAGCTCAAACCCGTGCTCCGCACGATCCGGCAGATCGCGAAGAGCCGGGTGCACCTGGAGATCGTCAACCTCGTGGTCCCCACGCTCAACGACTCGGACAGGATGATCGCCGGGCTCTGCGACTGGGTCATGGGGGAGCTGGGCCCCGACATTCCCCTTCACTTCACGCGGTTCCGCCCGGACTACCAGATGCCGCACCTGCCGCCCACGCCGACGGCGACGCTCGAGCGTGCGCGGTCGATGGCCATGTCCCGGGGGATACGCTATGCCTACGTGGGGAACGTACCGGGCCACCATGGGAACAACACCTTCTGCCCGTGGTGCAGGAAGGAGATCATCGTGAGGACGCAATTCTTCGTTCTGGAGTCGAACGTGAACAACGGCAGGTGCGGGTATTGCGGGAAGAAGATCGCGGGGGTCTTCGCTTAGCCGCTGCGCGGCAATCCCTTTTCTGTCATTCAACACACAACACTCGTAACTCACAGATGATTGTCCGAGACAGACGAAGTAGACCCAATCGACCGGAGAGACGTTTTCTTATGTGAGGTCGCCATGAAGAAATCCAGGATTCGGCTGTGGTTGCTCATGGCTCTGCTGCTGATGCCGGCGGCCTGCCAGGCGGCAGACAGGACGGAGGGCCCGGTGCGTCCGCCCGCCGTCGCGGGCCGGTTTTACCCCGACTCGGCCCCGGCACTGCGGATCGCCGTCGAGAAGTACATGGCCGACGCCGTGCCGTCCGTCGCAAAGGATCCCGCGGCGATCATCGTCCCCCACGCCGGGTACGTATTCTCGGGCCAGATCTGCGCCGACGGTTTCAGCCAGGTGCGCAGCCGCCGCTACGACACCGTGGTCATCCTGGGCACGAACCACACGAGTTCCTCTTTCCGCAAGGTGGGCATTTACCCCGGCCGCGGGTTCCGGACACCGCTCGGGACGGTCGAGACCGACGGCACCCTCGTTGATGCCCTTCTCGCCCGCTGCCCCGACTGCACGCTCGACGCGTCGATCCACGCCAGGGAACACTCCATCGAGGTCGTCGTGCCCTTCGTGCAGGTCCTCTTCCCGTCGGCGAAGATCGTCCCCGCCGTCGTGGGCGACGCGGACCCGGGAATGTGCGAGCGTTTCGGAAAGGCCCTCGCAGGGGCCCTCGCGGGGCGCAGCGCCCTGATCGTCGCAAGCACCGACCTGTCGCACTACCCCTCGGCCGCAAACGCAGCCATGATCGACCATCAGACCCTCCAGGCCATCCTGCGGCTCGACCCCGCCGGCTTCCGGGCCGTCGCGCACACCCCGACGGATCGCAACATACCCGGCCTTGCCACGCGGGTCTGCGGCGAGGCGCCCGTCCGGCCGCCATGACCGCCGCACGGGCGTTGGGCGCCACGGGCGGCACTCTGGTGAGCTACGCCCACTCGGGCGACACGGTGCTGGGCGAGCCGGGCCAGGTGGTGGGCTACGCCGCCGTCGCCCTGGGCTCCGGCCGGACGGGAACGGGCGAAGCCAGGCGGGACGCCGCGCAGCCGGCACCCGTCGGGGCGTCCCTGAGCGCAGCGGACCGGAGGACGCTTCTGGCCCTGGCGCGGGAGACGATCGACCGGTTCCTGGCGACGAAAACGGCCCCCCTGGCGCGCAACCCCTCCCCCGCCCTCGAGCAGACGCGGGGCATGTTCGTGACGCTCAAGAAGCACGGGGACCTTCGCGGCTGCATCGGCGAGATCGTCGCGGAAAGACCCCTCTACCGGCTCGTCGGGCCCATAGCCCTGAAGTCGGCCCTCGAGGACGCGCGGTTCAGGCCGTTGCGGCACGAGGAGCTGAAGGACATCGAGATCGAGATCTCGGTGCTCACGCCCCCCGCCCCCGTTTCGGTTGCGGAGGACATCGTCCCGGGTCGCGACGGCGTCATCCTGAAAAAGGACGGCCGTTCGGCCGTTTTCCTTCCCCAGGTCGCAACGGAGCAGGGCTGGGGCCGGGACAGGATGCTGGACGAGCTCTGCCGGAAGGCGGGCCTGCCCGCCGGCAGCTGGAAACAGGGGGCGCAGATCCTCACGTTCCAGGCGGAGGTCTTCAGCGAAGCGGACGTCAAGACAGCCCCATGAGCGCCGTCCTCTTTATCGTCGGAGTCATCTCGATCGCGGCTCAGGTTGTGCTCCTGCGGGAGCTCGACGTGGCCGCGTTCGGCGTGGAGCTTGTCTACATCCTCGGCCTCGGGGCCTGGCTCGCAGCTACGGCGCTGGGGACCCTCCTGTGCCCCTCGCCCCGCATCGCCCGGACGGGCCTTGTCGCCCTGCCGCTTTTCCTGTTCTCCCTTCTCGTCCCCCTGGCCGTCGCGACGGCCCGGGGGAGCCGCATCCTGCTCGGTGCCGTCCCCGGCGCGTATCTGCCCTTCGGCGGGCAGGTCGTCACGATCCTTCTCACCCTGCTGCCGGCGGGGTTTCTCTCGGGCTGGCTCTTCCGCCGGGCTGCAGGCCTCTTCGTGACCGAGGGCCGGACCGTTGCGGCCGCCTACGCGATCGAGAGCGCAGGGGGAGTAGCCGGGGGGCTGCTGTCTTCCCTCGGCCTCTATGCGGGATTTCAGAACTTCTCCCTGGCCGTGGCCTGCTCGCTCGTCGCCGCCGCGGCGTCCGCGCTGCCGGCGTCGGGCGGCCGCCGCAGCCGCCGGCGGATCGCGGCCTTCGGCCTCGGCGGCGCATTCCTGCTGGGGCTTTTCCTGGCCCCGACGCTCGACCGGGCGATGACGCGGTGGGACCACCCGTCGCTGATCGAAAGCAGGGACACACCCTACGGACGGGTCAGCATCACGCAGCGCGAGGCCCAGGTCTCGGTGTTTCTCAACAACGCCCTGGCCTTCGAGACGGAGGGGACCGAGGCGGAGCACTTCGTCCATCTGGCCGCCCTGCAGCACCCGGGACCCGAACGCATTCTCATCCTGGGAGGGGGGATCGGGGGCACGGCGGCGGAAGCCCTGCGGCACGGGCCGGCGCATGTCGACTGCGTCGAGGTCGACGCAGCGCTCACCGAAACGGTCAGGACGCACCTGCCCCCGCCGAGGCGGGCGCCCCTGGAAAACCCTGCCGTGCGGATCGTAGCGGACGACCCGCGGCGTTTCCTGCAGGCGGGGGGCACCTACGACCTGATCCTCGTCGGCATGCCCGAGCCTTCTTCGGGACAGGCCAACCGCTTCTACACCCGGGAATTCTTCCGGCTGTGCCGAGACCGGCTGAGGGAGGGCGGGATCGCGGCCCTCCGGCTCCCGTCATCCGAAAACCGCTGGACGCCGCAGATGACGGAGCGGGCGGTGAGCATCCACCGCGCGCTCGGGACGGCCTTCGAACACGTCCTCTTCATCCCGGGCGACACGGACGTGATCACGGCATCGGCATCGCCCCTGCCGGCCGATCCCGGGGTCCTGATCGAGCGCTGCCGCGATCGGGGGCTGCGCAGCCGGCTCATCTCGGAGCACTACCTGCGATACCTCCTCCAGAACGACCGTTTCGGCGAGGTTGCCGGGACGCTGCGAACGCACGCGGCCCCCCTGAACACCGACACGAGGCCGATCTGCTATCAGCTCACGGTCCTGGTGTGGCTGTCGAAATTCTTCCCGGCCCTGGCCGGCCTGAACTTCGGCCGGATCGAGAGCCTTGCCGGGAACAGCGTACCGGCCCTGGGGGCGGCGGCAGGACTGTGCGTGCTGCTGCTCCTGCTTGCGCGCATCAGGCCCGCGTGGCGGGGCGCCCTTCTCGTCGGGCTCGCCGGGTTCGTCGGGATGGTCCTGGAGACGGTGCTGATCCTTCAGTACCAGACCCGCCACGGCGTCCTGTACCGCGACCTGGGGATCCTGATCACGGCATTCATGCTGGGCCTCGCGGCCGGGGCCCTCGCCCTCGCGGCGGCGGCCCGCGGCGGATCCCGGTACCGGGCGATCGGCCGGGGATGGGGGGTCGGGCTCGTCGCGGGCTTCGCGGTTCTTGCGGCCCTCGTCGTCTTCCAGGCGCGGATGCAGGGGTTGTCGGGTCTCGCGGAGACGTCGGGGCTCCTCGCTGCGGCGGGCTTTCTCGTGGCGGGCGTCTTCGCCTTCGCCGCCCTGCGATGGCCGTACGGCCAGGAGAGGGCCGTTTCCCCCCTCTACGCCGCCGACCTGCTCGGCGGATGCGTCGGTTCCGTCGCCGCGAGCCTGCTGATCGTGCCGCTGGCCGGGATGGACATGACGGCGGCGGGCATGGCCGCCCTTGCGCTGCTGGCACTGATCCTGATTTAGACCGGTGAACGATGAGCGGAGAAAGAGATAAAGAGAACAGGGGATGAGGGGGCGAGGGCGCGGCTGAGAGTTGAAGGGGAATTCGGACAGGATGGACGGAACGGACCGAACAGACTGAAAACACCGTCTCGGAGGAACCCTCTATGGACATGGCTCTGAAGAAAGAGTTCATCGCTCTGTGGCGGAAGTATTTCGGAGAGGCGGAGCTCCCCCTCGCCTTCTGGTACACCGACCGAGAGGATGCAGCGGAGGGCGTGAAGGCGCCTAAGGCGCACCGGTGTTTCCTCGCCGATCTTGCGAAAGTCCGGCAGGGGAAAAACCGGTTTTTCGAGATTGAGACCGTGGGATGTTTCGGCGGGAGGCGCTACCTCGGATTCTCCGGGGACGTCATGCCGAACTTCGAGCACTTTCTCTCCTGCGGGATCCCGGGGGCCCTGGAAGGAGAGCGCTACAAGAAATCGCCCGAGCTGGTCAAGGAGTTCATGAGGCGCTCGCCCCCGTTCAAACCGGCCCCGGCCCGCCGCATCGTCTTCAAGCGCTGGGACCGCCTGGAGGCGCCGGATGAGCCCGCCGTGGTCGTTTTCTTCGCGCCTCCCGACGTGCTCTCGGGCCTCTTCACACTGGCCAATTTCGACGAGGCCGACCTCGACGGCGTCTACTGCCCCTTCTGTGCGGGGTGCGCCTCCATCGTCAAGTACCCCTTCCTCGAGGGGGAATCGGCCCGCCCGAGGGCCGTGCTGGGGATGTTCGACGTGTCGGCCCGGCCCTGCGTGCCCGGCCCGACCCTTAGCTTTGCCGCGCCGATGAACAAGTTCACCGTCATGGTCGGAAACATGGGTGAGAGCTTCCTGGTCACGAAGTCCTGGAAGGCGGTACGGAAGCGCATCGCTCACATTTCTTCGCCTTCGTCCGCGCGGGGCCCGCGATGAAGAAGGCTTCACAGCGCGGGCACCTCCTGAGTGTTCGGCGGTTGCCGGGCACCTTGAGGAACTCCACGAGGGCGTAGACGAGCACGTTGTGGTAGTACTCGTCCGCGAGTCCCGCCCGCTCGGTGAAATAGCCCTCGGGGAACAGCGGCATCTCGTAGATCACCCCGTCCTCGCCGACGGCCAGCTCCCGGCGGTTGACCACGTTGTAAACCGCGAGCAGGTCGACGAGGGCCTGGCAGCGGGACAGATCGCCGGCCTCGACGATTTCCCCGAGGGTCGCCCTCCAGCGCTCCAGCAGCTCTGCGAGAACCTCCTGCTCGGCCTCGATGCGGCTGTGGTAGGCCGCCCACTTCCGCGCCTCGTGCGTCTTCTCCGGGGGGGAGGCCCGCCGGATCGCAAGAATGCGGTCCCCCAGCGCGACGTACTCCCTCATGCACCCGAGGAGACGCTCCTTCACCTCGTCCATGTCCTCCGTCAGCGGGGCCCTGTCGTCGAACATCCCGGCCACGTCAGCGATCCAGGCGTCCCCTCCCGCCCCTACGGCGATCCGGACATCATCCTCCTGGTAGGGGTTCTCGCAGTCCCACTTCGGTTCGATCGGCTGGATCTTGAACAGGAGCGACCGGGCTCCGTCGTAATCGTAGGAGGCAAGCGAGATGTTGCAGGGCAGGTTGTTGATGAGGGACAGCAGCCTGCGCTCCTCGAGGAGGAGGGCCACCAGTTCCCTGTCGTCCGCCGGCAGGGCATCCTCAAATCGTTTCAGGGTCGGGTAACGCTCCAAGGCCTTCGCGAGGAACTCCGGCCCATAACCGAAGGCCTTCGCCGCTCCCCGGATGAAGGCAACCCCGGCCTCTTCGGCCGCCTGCGCGTTGGCGAAATCGACGACGAGCTTGCCGAAACGAAGATCCCTCTTCTTCATACCGTTTTCTCCATCCCCCCTTGCAAGGTGATGCGAAAAATACCCGAAGGGAGGATCCGTTTCAAGGCCGAATCGTCTCCCGCGCGGCCGGCCCGCCGCGCCCGCCCGTTGCGCGCAGTCGTGAAGGCGTACGGGGAGACGGGCGACCGGGGACAGCCGTTCGGTCCGCTTCAGTTCGATTTCCCGGTTGTCAGGAGGATCGTTCCGGGGTAGATATAGGGGCACCGGCGGACAGCCGCTGACCGCGACCGGCCACGGCCTTACCCGGGCGAATGCAACGTCGGGACGGACACATGGACATCGACGACCTTCTGAAAAAATCGAGGGACGAGGGAACGTTCTCGAGAGAGGAACTGGTGCAGATGCTCGCCCACGCGCCGGACGCTCCCGAGACCTACCGGATCATGGCGGAGGCGAACCGCATCTCGAAGGCGCTGACGGGAAACCGGGCCGAGGTGCACGCGCAGTTCGCGCTGAACCTCGCGCCGTGCCCCTGCAACTGCGCGTTCTGCTCCTTCGCCCGGATAAACGGCGTCTTTACCCGGGAGACGAGGATCTCTCCGGAAGAGGCCGTCGCCCGGGCCCGACAGTTCGAGACGGACGGCGCCAATGCCGTCTTCGTCATGACGACGGCTGCCTACCCCTTCGGGCTTTTTCTCGAAATCTCGCAGGAGGTGAGGCGCTCCCTGAAGCCGGAGACCGTCCTGGTCGCAAACGTCGGGGACCAGAGCCCCCTGAACGCCCGTCGCCTCAAGGATGCCGGATTCGCCGGCGTCTACCACGCCCTGCGCCTGCGGGAGGGATCGGACACGGGCATCCCCCCGGATCGCCGCCGCGACAGCATCCGGGCCTTTCTGGAGGCGGGGCTGCAGGTCGGCACCTGTGTGGAACCCGTCGGCCCCGAGCATACGAATGAGGAGATCGCCGAGATGATCCTCTTCACGGGCTCCTTCAACCCCGCATACAGCGGCGCGGCGCGGCGCATCAAGATCCCCGGGTCTGAGATCGGAAAGCGCGGGATGATCAGCGAGCTGAGGATGGCTCAGATCGTGGCCGTGACGAGACTGGGCGTACCCCGGAGCGTCCCGGGCAACTGCACGCACGAGCCCTGCACGCTGGGCGCCGCGGCCGGCGCGAACCTCTTCTGGGCGGAAGCGGGGGCCAACCCCCGAGACACCCTCGAGAGAACGGAGGAGGGCCGGGGGAAAACGGTCGAGGATTGTCGTGCTCTCTTCCGGGAAAGCGGCTGGGATCTCCTGGAAGGCCCTTCGCATTTCTACGGGAGCCGGGGTTGCGAGCCCGCCGCCGGCGTAGGGATATCCTCTGCCGGGCAAGGCGTCTACTTTCCGCTTGAAAGAGGCCGCGTTCGGCGCTAACAGAATGGGCGCATGGGCACGGTGAAAGACATCAAGTTCTTCGTCGCGAAGAACTTTCTCATCTCGCTCGGGTACTGGGCCTGCAAACTGCACGCGGGCACCATTCACGTCATCCCCGACGGGGTGGACAGGGTGAAGGATCACATCGCCCGCGGCGGTGCGGTGATCTTCGCCTGCTGGCACCAGAGGTTTTTTTCGGGGTTCTGGGTGCCGAGGATCTTCGGGATGAACCCCTGCATCATGATCAGCCAGAGCCGCGACGGCGACGTCGTCTCCGACGTGGTGGCCCGCATCGGGTGGGTCCCCGTCCGGGGATCGAGTTCCCGGGGGGGAAAGAAGGCCCTCCAGGAGATGATCGCCGGCGTCGAGAAGCACCGGCTGGGCGCGCACATCGTCGACGGCCCCCAGGGCCCCCCGCGCATCGTGAAGCCGGGCCTCGTCGCGCTGGCGTCGCAGACGGGCGCCGTCGTCTGCCCCGGCTACATCTCCTACGAGAACCCCCGGGTCTTCAACAGCTGGGACCGCTTCATGGTCCCCAAGCCCTTCAGCCGGGTCCTGCTGAGGGCCGGCGACTTCATCCACGTGCCGAAGAATCTCGACGAGAAGAGCTTCGAGGAGATGCGCCTCGCCATCGAGCGCACGATGATCGAGGGCTACGCGGAAGCGGAC
>MVQS01000255.1 GCA_002067855.1 Syntrophaceae bacterium PtaB.Bin038 | reverse complement strand
TCACCGACGACTACCCCCTGAAAACCATCAACAGGGGCGTCGTCCACGTGAACACGTCGCTGGCGAAGGGGTACGCGGCGGCGGAAAAGAAATAGCAGCGATCGACAAGATTCTTCCTGCAAATAGGCATTCTTCGACCGCTCTGGTTTTTTTCCGGCTGCTCAAAAAAGGCCGGATGCAAGGCGCCCGAATCCCGTCTCTTCGCCCACAGCAACAATTCTGAAGAGTATTGTGATCGGACGGAAAGTCCCCCTTTCTTTTCCTTGATGGAAATGGCAAGGGGGATTTTTTATCCCTTCTTCGAGTTCTTGCTCTGGTACAGCCGCTCGTCGGCCTTCTTCAGCAGGGAGACGGCGTCGGTGACGCCGGCATCGGCCGCGGTGGCGATGCCGCAGCTCACCGACACGGGGATGATCTTGCCGTCGTGGGCGAGGTGCGTGGAGAGAAAAAAGGTCTGCAGCCGGTCGACGAACCGGTACGCCCGGTCGGCACCCGTGCTGGGCAGGACGACGACGAACTCGTCGCCGGCAAACCGCGCCACCACGTCGCTCTGGCGGCTCATGGCCATCAGGCGGCTGCCGACCCACTTGAGCACCTCGTCGCCCGTGTCGTGCCCGTAGCGGTCGTTGATGTGCTTGAACCGGTCGATGTCGAGGAACACGACGGCCAGCTCCGTGCCGTAGCGCTTCGAGCGGTCGAACTCCCTTCGCAGGACCTGCTCCATCACGCGCCGGTTCAGCAGGTCCGTCAGGGGGTCCCGGAAGGCGAGCATGGCGAGCCTCTCGTGGGCCATCACGTTGGCCAGGCAGATGGAGACCTTCACGGCAAGCTGCCTCAGCAGGCTCACCTCCATCCCCGGGGCGTAGCGCTCGGGCGACTCGTCCCACAGGTTGAGACTGCCGATGGCCCTGCCTTCGTAGGTGAGGGGCACGACGGCAAGCGAGCCGGAAAGGTCGCGGGTCCCCTCCGGCATCAGGCTCGAGAACCGCTCCAGCCCTTCGTTTGCCAGGATGGGCGACAATCCGTCCCCGACGATTCCCTCGAAGGCCTCGGCATCGATCATGCGGAGCCGCTCCCCGAAGGTGCCCCCGGGCGTCATGCGGTCCAGGAGACGCCAGACGTCGTTGTCCTCCGTCATGGCGATCCAGACGCGGGGAACGTCGAACCGGTCGTGGATCTCGGTGAGGAGCTTGTCGAAGAGATCCCGGAAATTGTGGATGGAGAGGATTCTCGTCTCGATGGCGAAGAACTTCTCGGCGATCTCCGCGTTGCGGCAGAGGACCTCGAGAATTCCCTTCACGTCGTTCATGGGACGTTCATGGCCTCCGCGGGTTGGTTCTGTGTCCGGGCATGCATACTAAATCGCCGCGCCCGTGACAACGGAAATTTCACGCCGCCCGGAAAAAAACCCCGCCCGGGCGGGCGAGGGTCTTTTGGGGCAGCGCAACGGGGCTTACTTCCTCATCGCCTCGATGATCTTCGGCACCACCTCGTAGAGGTTTCCCACGATCCCGAAATCGGAAAGCGCGAAGATCGGCGCATTCTCGTCTTTGTTGACGGCGCAGACGACCCTGGCGCCGCGAACGCCCGTCATGTGCTGGACCTGGCCCGAGACGCCGAGACCGACGTAGAGCTCCGGCTTGACCTGCACCCCCGAGAGACCGATGCAGAGGTCCTCGGGCAGCCAGTGGAGCTCCTCGGTGAGCGGCCTCGTGGCCCCGAGCTCCCCGCCCAGCGCGTCGGCGAGCTCCCGGGCGAGCGCGAGGTCTTCCTTTTTGTCGAACCCGCGGCCGGCGCAGACGATCACCCGGGCCTCGGCGATGTCCTTCGCCGCTTTCTCCCTGGGCTTGCGATCGACGATCTTCACGGCCGAGGGCGGCGGTGCGGGCAGCTCGCGCGTCCTGCCCTGCCTGCCGTCGGCAGCCTCGGCCGGCGCGAAACTCCGGGGCGGCACGGTGACGACGACGGGCGCTGCGGAAGAGGTCAGTTTCTGGATTGCTGCGCCGCCGTAGGCGATGCGCTCCATGAGGACCGAGCCGGACCCCTTGTCGAAGGAAAGCGCCGTGCAGGCGCTGCAGAGCCCCGCGCCGAGCCGCGCGGCCAGCCTCGCGGCCAGCTCCTTGCCCCTGGCCGCCGCGCTGAAGAGGATCACGCCGGGCGATGCGGCCCGGGCCTCCTGCTCGAGGACGGGCAGGTGCGCCCCGTAAGGCTCCCCCGGCGAAAGCTCCGCAAGAAGCAGGACCTCGTCGGCCCCTCTGGCGATGCATTCCTCCGGCGATGCCGACCCCGCCGCGACAACGGCCGTCAGTGCCGCACCCATGCCGGGGGCCAGCGAGCGGCCCGCGCCCAGCAGCTCGAAGGCCTGCTCCCGCGTCTCCGCTATGATCCAGATCCCTGCCATCGTTTCTCCCTTAACGGATCACGCCGCTCTTGCGCAGCGAATCGACGAAGCGGGCGATCCCGGCGGCGTCCGCCGCGAGCTTCTCCCCCGTTCGCTCCAGGCTTGAGGCCGTCATGGCCGCCGTTTTCAGCACCCCGCCGAATGTCCCCGTCAGCTCTTCCCTCTTGACGGTTGTCACCGGCTTCTTCCCGGCCATGAGCGTGTCCTTGACGCCCGGGATCCGCGGCGTGTTGATGTCGGGCAGCACCGTGACGAGCGCCGGCAGCGGCGCCTCGACGACCTCCACGCCGTCCTCGACGCGCCTCTCGGCCCTGAGCCTGCCCCCCTCGAGGGAGAGCTTCTGCACGAAGCACACGCAGGGGATGCCGAGCAGCTCGGCAAGCCTCGGCCCCACCTGCTGGGCGTAGAGGTCGCTCGAGCCCTCCCCGCAGGCGACGAGGTCGTACTGCGGGATGTGCGTGCGGATGACCTCGGCGAGGATGGCCGCCGTCTGAGAGGGCTCCAGGTCCCGGAAGGACGCATCGGAGACGAAGATCGCCCGGTCCATCCCGCGCGACAGGGCGTCCTTGACGCCCTTCGCGGACTCGGGGGCGCCGACGGTCACGCCGATGACGCTGCCCCCTCCGCCGGCATCGCGCAGGCGCACGGCCTCCTCGATGGCGTTGCGGTCGTACTCCCCGATCTTGTAGTCCACCGACGAGAAATCCAGGGCGCCGCCGGCTCCCCGGCGGATGTAAGCCTCGTCGACGACCCACTTGAAGCAGGCTATCACTACAGGCATTGAAACCCTCCGGATTTCAGGTGACAGGCGGCAGGAAGCAGGTGACAGGTAAAAGACTGGCGAATCCTTTCAGTCATCCATTCCCCCTGCCGCCTGTAACCTGGCACCTGCTACTTGGTCTGCGATACGTGCTCAAACCCTCGTAAACGAAATCCACCTCTACGCCTTTGCGGGAAGGTTACCGCAAAACCGTCCCCGAAATGACCATCCGCTGGGCTTCCGAGGTGCCCTCGTAGATCTCGAGAATCTTGGCGTCGCGCATGAGCCGCTCCACC
>MVQS01000254.1 GCA_002067855.1 Syntrophaceae bacterium PtaB.Bin038 | reverse complement strand
CTCGACGAGAAGAGCTTCGAGGAGATGCGCCTCGCCATCGAGCGCACGATGATCGAGGGCTACGCGGAAGCGGACGCATCCTGGAAACGCGGCCGACAGGCCGCCGTTTCCGACGGCAAAGTGGCCAAGTGACAAGGGTGACAATAAAAAAGCCCCCTTCCGGCAGGGGGCGTTTCTTGTTTCTGGACCAGAAAGATCATCAATCTTTCGCTTCTGCCACTTCGTTCACGGCCGCCCCGCGGCTACACCAGGGTGGTGCGGTAGAACTTCACCAGGTAATCGAACCCCGACCACAGCGACAGGGCCAGGGCGACGTAGAGAAACGCCGTGCCGATGCTCAAAGCGTCGATGCCGAAAATGGGGTAGTGGATGATGAGCGCCGATACGGCGATGATCTGGCAGACCGTCTTGTACTTCCCGAGACGGCTTGCCTCGATGACGTGCCCCTCGGCGGCGGCCATACTGCGCAGGCCGTCGACCGCGAAGTCGCGCATGACCATGAGCGCCACGACCCACGCCGGAGCCCTCCCCACGGGGATCAGCAGCACCAGGGCCGCACTCATGATGATCTTGTCGGCGATGGGGTCCAGCAGCTTGCCGATACGGGTCACGATGTTGTAGCGCCTCGCGACGTAGCCGTCGAGCAGGTCCGTCAGGGCCGCGAGGATGAAGAGGATCGCGATGGCGAGGCTCATGGCCTCCCCCGGCTCCAGCAGGATCAGGAAGAGCACCGGGAGAATCCCGATGCGCAGAAGCGTGATGGCGTTGGGGAGGTTGAGGATCCTCCGGTTCTCGGCGCGAATCGGCAGCCGGTCGAAATACCGTTTGAGCAGGTCGATCAGGATCACGGCTTTTTCCATCACGGACCCCGTCTATTTCGGGACCTTCTTCCAATCCGCCAGGAACTTCTCGATCCCGGCGTCGGTCAGGGGATGCCTGGCAAGCTGGGCGATGACGTTGAAGGGGATCGTGGCGATGTCGGCGCCCAGCATGGCCGCCTGCAGGACGTGCATGGGGTGGCGCACGCTGGCCACGATGACCTCCGTCGAAAACCCGTAGTGGTCGTAAATGGCCAGGATCCGCTCCACCAGTTCCATGCCGTTCTGGGCCACGTCGTCGAGCCGCCCCACGAAGGGGCTCACGTAGGCAGCGCCCGCCTTGGCCGCCATGAGGGCCTGGACCGGCGAGAACACGAGCGTCTGGTTCACGTCGATGCCGTCCCCGGAGAGGATTTTCGTCGCCTTGAGCCCTTCCGTCGTGAGCGGAACCTTGATCACCACGTTGCCGCCCAGCTCAACGAGCTTTTTCGCCTCGGTCACCATGCCCGCCGCATCGAGGCTGACCACCTCGAGGCTCACGGGGCCGGGCACCGCTCCCAGGATCTCCCTCACCACGTCGTTGAACGGTCTCTTTTCCCGGGCCACCAGGCTCGGGTTCGTCGTCACGCCGTCGCACATGCCGAGGCTCAGCGCCTCCCTGATCTCGTTGATGTTCGCCGAATCGATAAAGAACTTCATGCAGCCTCCAGGTCATTGAAATCACGGCAGATGATCCCGTCGGAAACGACAGGGGTCAGTCGGAAGGGGGTTCAGTCGGGGATGTGTCCGCCCTTGTCTCGGAACGTTTTGTAGCACTCCTCACTGCAGAAATAAAGCGTTTTTCCACCCTCCCTCACCCGGAACGCCTCGCTGACGGGCACGTAGGTGTGGCAGCAGGGGTCCTCCACCAGATCCTCGCCGCGGATCTTCCTCTCGTCGCGCCGCCGGCCGCCGATGCGTCCCGAGGGGAAGAGAAACCTCTTCAGCAGAAGGTACGCGAGAATGAGGACGATGCCGATGACGATGAACCGTATCATGTCTTCTACCAGTCCCCCCCGATCCGTTCCACGGCGTGACGATCCTCGAGACGGTCGAGCAGCCCCTTCATCGACACGCCGAAGAGCGGGTGGATGACGTAGGGCGCAATTTCGTTCATGGGCTCGAGGACGAACCGGCGCCTGTGCATCTCCGGGTGGGGGATGACCAGGCTCTCCGAGTTCACGATCTCCTGCCCGAACAGAAGGATGTCGATGTCGATGACCCGCGGCCCCCAGCGCTCGGTTCTCTCGCGGCCCATCGAGTGCTCGATCCATTGCAGCGCCTTGAGCAGCTGCACCGCGGGGAAGGCCGTCCGGATCTCCGCCACCCCGTTGACGAACCAGCCCTGTGCCCCGACTCCGACCGGCTCCGTCCGGTAAAGGGAGGACCGGCGCAGCACCTCCGATCCTTTCAGGGTCGAGACCCGCCGGAGCGCCTCCCGGCAGTTCCCCGCCGGGTCCCCGAGGTTACTTCCAATACCCAGATATGCAATGACGGGTGTGCTCACGGCCCGCCTCCCGCCTCGTTTGCCGCGTTCCCCTGCCCTTCCATTACGGCCGGAGAGGTGACAGGCGGCAGGTGTCAGGTAACAGGAAAGGACTTGGTATGGGGTATTCCTGTTACCTGTTCCCTGTTCCCTGTTACTTGCTGAATTCCTTCTCGATCCGGGCCATGGCCTCCTCGAGCCGGGCGTCGGGCACGGTCAGGGAGATCCGGATGAACCCCTCGCCGTACTTGCCGTAGGCGGGTCCGGCGGCCACGACGACGGCCGTCTTCTCGAAGAGCCGGTCCGTGAACTCCAGGGAGGTCATGCCCTTCGGCACGGGGACCCAGAGGTAGAAGGTCCCCTTCGGGGCCTTGAAGTCGATCCCGATCTTCCTGAGCGTCCCGAGCACGAGTTCCCGGCGCTTGCGGTAGATCTCGAGCATCCGGGAGATGTTCTCGTTTTCCCGTTTGAGCGCCTGGATGCCTGCGAACTGCACCGCGTTGAAGATGCCCGAGTCGGTGTTCTCCTTGACCTTGCTGATGGCGGCGATGATCCGGGGGTTTCCCATGGCCATGCCGATGCGCCACCCCGTCATGTTGAAGGGTTTCGAAAGGGAGTTGAGCTCCACCGCCACGTCCTTGGCCCCGTCGACGCAGAGGAAGCTCAGCCGCTCCTGGCCCTCGAAGACCACCTCGCTGTAGGGGTTGTCGTAGCAGATGGCGATGCCGTTCTTCCCCGCGAAGTCCACGGCCCTCTCGAAGAACTCCCGCGACCCGCAGGCCCCCGTGGGGTTGTTGGGGTAGTTGAGGAACATGGCCTTCGCCCGCTTCATGACGTCCGCGGGGATGTCCTCGAAGACGGGGAAATAATCGTTTGCGGGGAGCATCGGCATGGAGTAAGGCTCGCAGTTGCCCATGAGGATGCTCGCCCGGTAGGCCGGGTACCCCGGGTCCGTCATGAGGACGATGTCCCCCGGGTTCGTGCAGGCGAGGATGAAGTGGTGGCAGCCTTCCTTGGACCCGATCAGCCCCAGGACCTCGTCGGCCGGGTCCAGGGCAACGCCGTAGCGCTCCCTGTACCAGGCCGCCACGGCCTCGCGAAAGGCGTACATGCCCTTCTCCTCGTCCGTGGGGTAGCGGTGGTTCTCCGGGATCCGGGCGGTCCGGCAGAGCTCGTCGATGATGCCGTCCGGCGTGGGCTCGACGGGGTCCCCGATGGCGAGGCTGATGACGTCGACGCCGTCGGCCTTGGCCTT
Organism: Syntrophaceae bacterium PtaB.Bin038; assembly: GCA_002067855.1. Lineage (GTDB taxonomy): Bacteria > Desulfobacterota > Syntrophia > Syntrophales > UBA2192 > UBA2192. The sequence goes on along the minus strand of MVQS01000254.1, from coordinate 4,262 downwards.
GTTGATCTTCTTGCGCAGCTCCATGAAGAGATAGGGGGGGATCTTGGATAAGCGGTCAGCAATCTGCACGGTCTGCTACCTCCTAAAGAAGGGCTTACGGCAAAGGGCTCAGGGCAAAGGGCGAAGAGGGAAGAACGTTTTCTATTTCACTCTTCCCCTTGCGCCTTATGCCTTTAGCCTTTAGCCTCCCGGATTGAAAAAGTTTCACTTTTTCAATCCGAGAACGTCTTGCATATCGTAGAACCCGTTGGGCCGGTCGACGATCCACTTGGCAGCCCGGACGGCGCCCTTTGCGAAGTTGTCGCGGCTGTGGGCCCGGTGGATGAACTCGAGCCGCTCGCCGAGGCCCCCGTAGATGACCCAGTGCTCGCCGACGATGTCGCCGGCCCGCACGGTCTGGATGCCGATCTCGGTCTTCGTGCGAGCCCCGATCATGCCCTTGCGCTCGTAGACGGCCTCCTTGTCGAGGTCCCGCTTGAGGGCCGCCGCGATGATCTGGGCCATGCGCATGGCCGTGCCGCTGGGGGCGTCCTTCTTCTGGTTGTGATGGGCCTCGATGATCTCGATGTCGAAGTCCTCGCCGATGATGTTCGTCACGGTTTCAAGCACCTTGAACATGACGTTCACGCCGACGCTCATGTTGGGGGCCAGCACGCAGCGGGTCTTCGGGGCGATCTCCCGGATCGTCGCCATCTGCTCGGCCGTGAACCCCGTCGTCCCGATGACGATGGCCTTCCCGTTCTCGGCGGCGATCCGCAGGTGCTCCACTGAGGCATCGTGGTGGGTGAAGTCGATGACGACGTCGCCCTTCTTGATCACCGAGTCCAGTCCCGCGGAGATGTCAACGCCGATCTTTCCCAGCCCCAGGGTCTCCCCCGCGTCCCGGCCGATGAGGGCATGTCCCGCCTTCTCCACGGCGGCCGCGATCTCGATGCCGTCGGTCATATGGATGATGGATGCGATCCTGCCGCCCATCTTCCCGCCTGCTCCCATGACGATTGCCTTTACCATATCGCCCCTCCTTCTCAACAGGAATATTGAACGCAGCGTTTTGCCCTATGTCTTAGGCCTTGCGCCCTAGGCCTTCTCCATACAAGTGGAGCCCGTTTTTCAGACGGGCTCCACGGTCGAACGACGGAGATGCACTACTTGATGAGCCCGTATGTCTTCATGGCCTGCTTGAGCTTCTCGTAGTTGGCATCGGAGAGCTTCGCCAGGGGGAGCCGGACCTCATACTCGATCTTTCCCATCAGGGAGAGCGCCGCCTTGACGGGCACCGGGTTCGTCTCGATAAAGAGAGACTTGACGAGGGGGGTCAGCCTGTAGTGGAGGTCCCTGGCCTTCTTGAAGTCGCCCGCCGCAAAGGCATCGACCAGGGCCGCCATGTCCGCCGGGGCCACGTTGGAGACGACGGAGATGATTCCGTGTCCGCCCAGGCACAGCAGCGGGAACGTGAAGAAGTCGTCGCCGGAGACGACGATGAAGTCGGGGCCGCACACCGTCATGACGTCCTGCATCTGCTGCAGGGAGCCCGCCGCCTCCTTGACGCCGACGATGTTCCTGCACTCCTTGGCGAGCCGGGCCATCGTCGCGGGCTCCATGTTGACGCCCGTCCGGCCGGGGATGTTGTACATGATGATGGGAATGGGCACGCTGTTCGCGATGAGCTTGTAGTGCTGGTAGAGCCCTTCCTGCGTGGGCCGGTTGTAGTAGGGGTTGACCATCAGCACGCCGTCGGCGCCCACTTCGTGGGCATGCTTCGTCAGGCGCAGCGCCTCGGCGGTGCTGTTCGAACCGGTCCCGGCAATGACGGGAACTCTCTTCTTCACGGCATCCACCGTGATCTCGATCACCCGGTCGTGCTCCTCGTGGGACAGCACCGGGGACTCGCCCGTGGTGCCGCAGGGAACGATGCCATCGGTTCCATTGGCGATCTGGAACTCGATGAGATCCCTGAGGGCCCCCTCATCCACCTTCCCGTTCTTGAAAGGCGTCACAATGGCGACAATCGCGCCCTTAAACATGGCTCCCATAGCACCCTCCTCGCTTCTCGCTAACCTTGGGCTTGAGGCGGCTTCTATTCTACCGCCTCCCGTTCATCGATCCCAACATGCCGACGAAGTTAGGAAGTTGGGAAGTTAAAACTTCTTAACTTCGCGCCGCATATCCTCCGTCATCCGGATCTCGCAGGCTTCTGCCCGCGCGACCGTTAACGTCCCGTTGTATGGTAGGCCTCGTCCCAGAGGAAGCCCTGGTAGACCACCGTCGTGCCCCCCTCGAGATAGACCTTCCCGAACCCCGTCTCCGTTTTCTCGAAGTGGATCTTCAGGGTTTCCCCGCTTCTTACCAGAACATCCACGGGACTGTCAACGAGTCCCGTCCACGAGGCGATCAGGGCGGTCGCCACGGCCCCCGTGCCGCAGGCCAGCGTCTCGTCCTCCACCCCGCGCTCGTAGGTTCTCAATTTGATCCGGTGCCGGTTCAACACACGGGCGAAGTTTGCGTTCGTCCCCGCCGGCCGATACTCCCCGTGGTACCGGATGGCCCTGCCCATCCCTGAGACGTCGTGTGCGTCCAGGTCGTTGACGAAGGCCACCACGTGGGGGACCCCGGTGTTGATGCTGTTCACCAGGGTGGGAGCTCCGTCGAGGTCGATTGTGTAGGCCTTGCGGAGGTCCTTCGGATCCGTCAGGCGCAGCTTGACGACGGCGCCCGACACCTCGGCGTCGATGATCCCGGCACGGGTCTCGAAGGACATCCTCGGGGGCGCGATCCCCTTGATGACGGCGAAACGCGCCGCGCACCGCCCGCCGTTGCCGCACATCTCCACCTCGCTGCCGTCGGCGTTGAAGAAGCGCCAGCGGAAGTGCGCCCTGTCGGAGTTCTCGATGACGATGAGGCCGTCGGCCCCCACCGACACGTGGGGCGTGCAGACGGTCTTCACGAACTCGTCGATCCTGCCGACCTCCCGCAGGGCGTTCTCCCGGTTGTCGATCAGGATGAAGTCGTTTCCGCTCCCCTGGATTTTGTAGAACTCAATCATGGGCCGCTCCGTGGCCCAGGGTGCAGGGCACAGGGCACAGGGTACAGGAAAGATCCCCTTCCGTACACCCTGACCCCTGAACCCTGACCCCTGGACCCTTTATTTCAGGTACGCCGGCACCCTCTCCGCCCGTGTGAGGTCGGCGTATGTCTCCCGCCTGCGGATGACGTGGAATTTCCTGTCTTTGACCAGGACCTCGGCGATCCGCGGTCTTGAGTTGTAGTTCGAGGCCATGGAAAACCCGTAGGCGCCGGCGCTCATCACGGCAAGGAGATCGCCGCGCTCGAACTTCGGGATCATGCGCCCCTTGGCGAGGAAATCCCCGGACTCGCAGATCGGGCCCACCACGTCGGCCAGGAAGCTCCCGCGGTCCCTCGATACCACGGGCTGGATCTGGTGGTAGGACCCGTAGATGCTCGGCCGGATGAGGTCGTTCATCCCCGCGTCGACGATGACGAAGTTCTTCTCGTCGTTTCCCTTGGTGTAGAGGACCCTCGAGACGAGGATCCCCGCGTTGCCGACGATCACGCGCCCGGGCTCGAAGATGAAGGTCACCTTGAGGTCGCGGGCCGAGTCGAGGACCGCGCGGGCGTACTCCTGGGGGTGGGGGGGCAGCTCCTCGTTGTAGGTGATGCCCAGGCCCCCGCCGAGGTCGAGGTAGCGGATCTCGATGCCCTCTTCCCTCAGCCGGTCGATGAGTTTCTTCAGCCTCTCCAGCGCATCGATGAAGGGGGAGATCTGCGTCACCTGGGAGCCGATGTGGCAGTCCACCCCGACGATCTCCACGTGCGGCAGCGTCCGGGCCCGCCGGTACTCGTCGAGGGATTTCTCGATGTTGATGCCGAACTTGTTGGACTTCAACCCCGTCGAGATGTGCGGGTGCGTCTTGGGGTCCACGTCGGGGTTGATACGCAGCGAGATGCGCGCCTTCGCGCCCAGGAGGCCCGCCCTCTCGTTGATGACCCCCAGTTCCTCGGAGGACTCCACGTTGAACATAAGGATGCCCGCGCGAAGCGCGAAATCGATTTCGTCGATCCGCTTGCCCACCCCGGAGTAGACGATCTTCGAGGGGTCCGCACCGACCTGGAGCGCCCGGTACAGCTCCCCGCCGGAGACGATGTCGACGCCGCCGCCCTCCCTCACGAAGAGCCGCATGATGGCGAGGTTCGAGTTCGCCTTGGCCGCGTAGCAGATGATGTGGGGGACATCCCGGAGGGCC